>MKRS01000700.1 GCA_001897035.1 Bacteroidales bacterium 45-6 | reverse complement strand
TACGGTGGCTTACATAGCCTTGTGCAAGATTGAGCGGAAACATCACAATATTTCCAAATACAGCTCGGAATGGTGCCCGCTAAAGAATGTGCCGCAAATGCCGTTCGACCACAACGAGATTTTGCAGGCTTCGCTCGGCGAAATACAGAAATGGGTGGAACTGGAACCTTCCATCATTTTCGACCTGTTGCCACAGAAATTTACCATCAGCCAGCTTCATCGCCTGCACGAGTCGATCTATGCGAAGAAAATCGACATTCGCAATTTCCACAAAAAAGTGGCTGCCATGCCGCAGGTGGTGGCACTCGAAGAACGGGAAGTGGGAGTGGCTCACCGGGCCGCACGCTTTTACAAATTCGACAAGAAAGGGTATTCAAAACTTAAAAACAATTTATAAGCTATGTATTTATTAGGCTACGATTTAGGTAGTTCGTCGGTGAAAGCAAGTTTGGTGAATGCCAAAACTGGCGAATGCGTCTCAACCGCATTTTTCCCGAAAAAGGAAATGGAGATCAAATCGGTGAAAGCCGGTTGGGCCGAACAAGACCCCGAAACTTGGTGGAAAAACTTGAAGCTTTCCACACAAGTGGTGCTCGAAGAAGCAGGCGTGAATCCAAAAGACATCCAAGCCATCGGCATTTCCTACCAGATGCACGGGTTGGTGCTGGTGGACGAGAATCAAAAAGCCGTGCGCGACGCCATCATCTGGTGCGACAGCCGTGCTGTGCCTTATGGGCAAAAAGCTTTTGAAGCAATCGGAAGCGAAAAATCCTTGTCGCATCTGCTGAATTCCCCAGGCAATTTCACCTTGGCAAAATTGGCTTGGGTGAAGGAAAACGAACCCGAAAATTTCGTAAAAGCCAAATATTATCTCTTGCCAGGAGACTACATCGCCATGCGCATGACCGGAAAAGCGGCCACTACGGCTTCCGGACTTTCGGAAGGCATCGGCTGGGACTTCAAAGCGGAAGCTCCTGCCAAATTTTTGTTCGATTATTTCGGATTCGACACCGGACTGATTCCGGAAATTGTTCCGACTTTTGGACAGCAAGGCAACCTGAAGCCAGACATCGCCACCGAATTGGGCTTGGCCG
>MKRS01000699.1 GCA_001897035.1 Bacteroidales bacterium 45-6 | reverse complement strand
TTCTTCAAACAGTTTTTTGCTGTAGATGCCGCTTTCCCAGAACTTGAAGCCAATCCATGGAGCACCATGACATCTTTCGGGCAGTATTGTCACTTTGGTGTCCATGGACCAGGTGTGTTCCCCAAAAAGGAGCATTTTTTCATAGCTCTCTTCCACAGCTTCCCTGTCTTTTTTTCGGTCTTCATGATTTTCATACATCCCATTCATCTGCTTCAAAGCTGTAATGCTTTCGAGAACAGAAAGAACAGCTCTCTGCCCCCTTGCCATGGACACCCCGGCAGGTGCAGATCCGACACCCCGAATCCATGTATCGGCCAAGTCTCCGCGGATGACAGAGATATCAAAATCACCCTCCAGCATTGCTTTGCCAAAATCCTCAAGAGAGCCTATGGATACTTCCGTTCCGGGAAGCTCCCTTTTTGCCCGCTCGAACATCCCATCCAAAAAATCCGTATCCTGTGCTCCCAAATTGTCAAGGGTCTGAAGCATCGCCAGCCAATAAGGATAATTCCAGTCTTCCGGAGGCAGCAGGTCGGTTCCATAATCGCCTTTTGAATAATAGGTGAGAACCCTGCTTCCGTCCGGACCCTCCCAGAAAAAGAGCTTTGGGACTTCCGGCGGTGTGGCACAGAAATTGCTTCCCAGGTGTATGAATCCGATTCCGGCCTTTGCAAGGAGCGAGGGCAATATCCAGGTATGCCCGGGTACATCGGTCATTTTGGCATCACAAGTCCAACGGCCATACTTTTCGGAAAGCTCTCTTGCAACATATAGCCCACGGATGAACTCCTCCATACCGCAGAACTCGGTATGCGTGGTAAAAGGCAGACCGTGCCATACCAGCTGGCCTTCTTCAATAAGCTCCTCGACAGCTTCCCTGCGTTCATTTTCCCGTATCCCTTCCACGGTCTTTTTGAGCGGCCAGGCCGGAACTGTCCAGACATATTTCTTGCCTGCCAGCCGTTCCGAGGTTGCCTTGCAAACCTGCGCCACATCCTGTATCATATCGCTGCTGTACCATTCCAGCAGTTCCTTGGCAAGATGGGTATAGCCTATATCAAAATGCGTCTTGAATACTACAAATACTTTTTTCAACTT
>MKRS01000698.1 GCA_001897035.1 Bacteroidales bacterium 45-6 | reverse complement strand
ATTAAAAATAATTAATAATATTAAATCATATACAACTATAAATACTATGATTATAGAATCAAGATATGATACTATATATCTTTCATCTATTTTATCATCTATTACACATATATTACAATTATTTTATCAATTATGTACCATTGATCAAAGTATTATTAGTACATTATATAAATATCAATATTTTATTACCTTTGCACTCGCTAATCACAAAAAGGTTCGTTGGCCGAGTGGTTAGGCACCGGTCTGCAAAACCGTTTACGGCGGTTCGAATCCGCCACGAACCTCTTTAAATCCTTGTAATCAACTGAAATTCAGTATATGATTGCAAGGATTTTTGATTTTAGAATTAAGAAATTAAAGGATAACAGCAAGATTGGGGTAAAATACTACCTCACTGCCCAAGTAAATGCTTCTGCAGAACAAACAGCTTCAAGCATTTGTCCCCACTTTCTACCGAGTGAATATCCCGATGGAATATTTTCTTCTTCCGTATGTTTTTCAGCAGCCACCGCAAATTTTATCGACGCAAGCGACCAGCTCTTCCAAACTGACCTCGTTTGCCAGAAAAGAGACGCTACCCGGATTGTATGGTTCGTATGTCCGGATATTATCGCGCGAGAAAAGCCCCACCGTGGGAATACCTACACTCGAAGCCAAGTGCATCACGCCGCAATCCCCTGTGATAAACGCCTTTCCAAAGTGCATCACTGCACCCATTTCACGAATGTCGGTGCTGTAATAGTTCAACGAATCAAAATCGATTTGCGATACATTTTCTTTTGGCAGCACCTCCAGTAAATTGTAATCCTCGCTATATTTTTGCCTCAATTGAGCAAAAAACGGCTTCCACCATTCTTTGGAAAGGCATTTTTCGCCCGTAGCAAAAGTGTAAAACATGATCGTGGGCTTGTCGTTGCCAACCATTTTCTTCAGAAGTTCTTCTCCTTTTGCCTTTTCGCTTTCCGACAGTTTGAGCGAAAGCGGCTCGGGCTGCCGGTTGTTTGTGGCAATACCCAATTGTTGGAGAAACCACCTGAAATTATAAACTGGCCATTTTGCCATGTGAACGGCGTCCTGATTGTCGGCTTGCTCCTGGGAA
>MKRS01000697.1 GCA_001897035.1 Bacteroidales bacterium 45-6 | reverse complement strand
CATGGGGATTGGCGGCTGTCCGTTTGGGGATGGCTTTTGCATCGCCCGAAATCATCCGCTTGTTCAACAAGGTGAAATATCCTTACAACGTGAATCAATTAACCCAGGAATTTGTGTTGAACGAAATAGAGCAAGTGGAACGCAAGCAAAGCTGGGTGAAAACCTTGCTCGATGGGCGAGCCTTTCTCACGGAACAGCTGAAATCGCTGGGAGATGTGCTTGAAATCTATCCGACGGATGCCAATTTTGTCTTGGTGAAGGTGACGGATGCCAATGGAATTTATGCCAAGCTGGCCGATTCGGGCGTGATTGTCCGCAACCGCAATTCGGTGACTCTGTGCGGCAATTGCCTAAGAATTACTGTAGGAACGGAAGAAGAGAATAAAGAGTTGATAGACATTTGGAGAAAGTTGGGTATATGAAACGAGCACTATTTATAGACCGGGATGGCACGATAGCTATCGAACCACCCGTAGATTATCAGTTGGATAGCTTTGAGAAGCTGGAATTTTATCCGAAAGCGATACGCAACTTGTATTTCTTGAAAAAGAACACCGACTTTGAGTGGGCGATGGTTACGAATCAGGACGGGCTGGGAACGTCTTCTTTTCCCGAAGACACTTTTTGGCCAGTGCATAATTTTATCCTGAAAACGCTGGAAGGTGAAGGGGTTGTTTTTGACGAGATTTTTATCGACAAGAGCTTTCCCGAGGATAATCTCGACACCCGTAAACCGGGAGTGGGGATGCTGGGGAAATATCTTTCGGGGGAATACGATCTAGCTAATTCTTTCGTGATTGGCGATCGGCTGACGGATGTTGAGTTGGCTAAGAATCTCGGTGCGAAGGCGATTTTTCTGAATGAAAAGATGCTTGTTCCGGAAGAATTGCTTCCTTATTGCATCTTGCAGACGGAAGATTGGGACAAGGTGGCAGAACTGATTTTTGCCGGAGAACGAAAGGCGGAAGTGCGAAGGGCCACAAAGGAAACCGACATCTATGTTTCGCTGAATTTGGATGGAAACGGAACGACCAAGATATCAACCGGATTGGGCTTTTTCGACCACATGCTCGCCCAGATCGGCAAGCATTCGGGCATTGACCTGACCATTCAAACAAAAGGCGACCTCGAAGTGGACGAGCATCACACCATCGAGGACACGGCCATCGCTTTGGGTGAAGCCATTCACCAAGCGTTAGGCAACAAACGGGGCATCGAACGCTACGGTTATTGCCTGCCGATGGACGATTGTCTTTGCTCGGTGGCATTGGATTTCGGCGGTCGCCCGTGGTTGGTGTGGGATGCGGAGTTCAAGCGCGAAAGGGTGGGGGACATGCCCACGGAAATGTTCCTGCATTTCTTCAAATCGTTGAGCGATGCTGCCAAAATGAACTTGAACATCAAGGCTGAAGGGGCGAACGAACACCACAAGATTGAAGGGATTTTCAAGGCCTTGGCCCGTTCGCTGAAGATGGCTCTCAAGCGGGATATCTTTAAGTACGAATTGCCTTCCACGAAGGGGACGTTGTGACAACCCGAGGCTGACTTAAAAGAGGTATAGAACGCAAATTACGCTAATTCTTTTTGCCCTTTAAAACAGATAGTTACAGCCATGGCAGTCTGTTTGGTAAATGCGAGAATATTAGTGTAATTTGCGTTCTTTTGAGACGGTTTCGTCTTTATACACTTTCATCTGGCATTCCTTGCAGTCGAATTCCAATCGGAGTTTCGTGTTTTCGTGGAGCAGGAAGAACGGCTCTTTGTAAGGCGATTTTTCCTGATGGTCTTTGGGACACCAGCCCATCGAATGCTTCACGCAGTGGCGGGTGAACATCAGCGGCACGTCGCTTTGCTTCTCTAATTCAAAAGCTTGCTGCTTCACGGCAGCTTGGTGCTGCACGTAGAACAACCTGGCCTTGCTGTTGGCCACATTGCCCAAATAAGTAATTTCCTTTGTGGGAAAAGCGTGGGTAGTTGGCGTGTGCGCAACTTCTTCCCGGGGATAATTCTCTAAGCGGGTGTGGAGTAGCTTCCCTGTGATTTCGCGTCTCCATTGCGAAAGCGAAGAAGCAGGAATAAAGAGGTTTTCCGAAAATTGAATATCGACGGATTCCACCGAAAAGATGGTTTCGCCAGTCTTTTTAAGGTTGTTTTTGATGTTCTCGGTTTGGTCTTTTTGGGCAATCTCTTTCGTTGCCGTATAATCGATGGATGTCGAAAATCCATCTTCGTCTTCTATCTTTAGTACAAAACCGGTACTCGTTTCCCTAAGTTGGATTTGTGTGCTGATTTTTCTCTCCGCCGTTTTTTTAGACAGAATTTTCTCAAATTCGTGGTCATTGTTCCTGTAAATCGGAGTCCCTTTTTTTATTTCAGGAATTCGAAGAGGAAAGATCAGGTCGCCTTCCACCCGGTTCACATGGATGCCGTCCAATTCTTTTTTGTGGTTGAGGAAGCACAGTCCGTCCCCGTTGTTGAGTTTCACCTTGCTTTGCAATCGGATGTAGCGGGTGGTCACTTCTGCGACAGTTCCCACAAATTCGCCGGTGGATTTAGGGGAGTCAATCGACCATACTTTTTCCTTGCGGTTGTGCAGGAAATAGTCGGTGAAGCTCCGGTTGAAGCTTTTTTGCAGGTCTGGAGTAAAGGTAAAGGTCGATTTCCCGGAAGAAGCCCGGATCAATTCCGGTTTTTTCGCCAGTATCTTGTCCAATTTTTGTCGGTAAAAGGCCACCACGTTTTTCAGGTAGGAAAGGTCTTTGAGCCGTCCTTCAATTTTCAACGAGCTGACACCCACCTCCAGCAATTCTTCCAGGTTGTCCGCTTGGCTCAGGTCTTTCATCGACAGCAAATGTTTCCCCGAAACTATTTCCGTTCCGTTGCTATCAACTAAGTTGTAGGGCAAGCGGCAAGGTTGTGAGCAGTTGCCGCGGTTGGCACTTCGGCCATTCAGTGCGCTGCTCAGGTAGCATTGGCCGCTGAAGGACACGCACAAGGCCCCGTGGATGAACACTTCCAAAGGGGTGGAAACGGCTGCAGCGATTTTTGTGATTTCTCCGATGGTAAGTTCGCGAGCCAATACGATTTGGGAAAAGCCCGCTTTTTCCAGAAAAATGGCTTTTTCTACTGTCCGGTTGTCCATCTGGGTGCTGGCATGGAGCGGGATAGGGGGCAGGTCGAGCTGCATGATGCCCAAATCCTGTATGATAAGTGCATCGATGCCTATGCGGTACAATTCGTGAATCAACTGCTCGGTTTCGAGTAGTTCTTCGTCACTGAGAATCGTGTTCAATGCCACATACACTCGGGCGTGATACTGATGCGCAAACTTGGTTAAGCTTTCGATGTCTTCAATGGCATTTCCAGCAGCAGCACGTGCGCTGAACTTGGGCGCTCCGATATACACTGCATCGGCTCCGTGCAAAATGGCTTCCATGCCGAATTCTGCATTTTTGGCAGGAGCAAGTAATTCTATTCTTCGGGCTGCAATCAATGTGTTGAACTATAAATCAAAATCAAAATAGATGTCGCCGAGTTTATCGATGTCTTCCAGTTTGAATGGTGTGGATTGATAGAGGTAATAGTTTATCCAATTGTTGAAGAGAAGGTTGCCGTGTCCTGTCCAGCGGGAAATAGGCTTCTGGAGAGGGTCGTCTTGCCTGTAATAATGGCGCGGCGGTTGGATGGGAAGCCCTTTGGAAGCGTCGCGCGAATATTCGTTGTGGAGCGTATATAGGGCATATTCGGAATGTCCGGTAACGTAAAATTCGCGTCCGCCCCGCCCTTGCACGATATACACGCCCGATTCGTCGGAAGTGGAAAGGAGTTTCAAATCCTCGTGCTTGGCAATGTCTTCGGCTCTGATTTCGGTGTGCCGGCTGTGCGGCGCATAATATTCGTCGTCAAATCCCCTGAACAAGGGGCAATTCCGATCCAGAATAGTGTGCCTGAACACGCCGAACATCTTTTCGGGGAGCGGATGTTTTGGAACGCCGTAGAACCGATACAGAGCGGCTTGGGCGGCCCAACAGATATAAAACGAAGAGGTCACATGGTGATGTGCCCAGTCAAACACTTGGCATACTTCATCCCAATAATTCACATCCTCGAAATTCAAGTTTTCGACAGGTGCTCCCGTCACGATCAACCCGTCGTAGTTGCTTTTCGAAATTTCGTCGAAGCTTTTGTAAAAAGCCTTCATGTGTTCGGCGGGCGTGTTCTTCGATTCGTGGGAGCTGAGGCTCACGAAATCCACTTCTATTTGCAGGGGCGTGTTCGACATCACCCGGATCAGGTCTGTTTCGGTGGCTATCTTGAGCGGCATCAAATTGAGAACAGCCACTTTCAGCGGGCGAATATCCTGAGTTTTCGCTCTCAACTGGCTTATTACGAATATATTCTCTTTCTTGAGAAGTTCGATTGCCGGCAAATTGGTAGGAAGGGTTAATGGCATTTTCTGCAATTTAATTCGACGATTCTGATTCGATGTGAAAAACAGGACACAAATTTAATGAAAATCTTCCATATCGAATGTTTTTTGCGCCTTGTTCGGTAGAATGATTCCAGATACCTTGTCTTTTTTGCGCACAAGTACGCCATTCTTCCTGAAAAGCACCCTTGCGAATCGCGGAATTTCCAAAAGGGTATTTTGGCTTCCCGTTGCCCCATTTCAGACGAGATGTGTGTCATTAAATGATAATTTCACAGGCAAATATCTTTTGATAAAAGAATAAAAAGACTATATTTGCAGGCTTGAAAATGGATTCTTTTTGTTTTTAACTAATCGGGCCTTGGTTTTGAGCTTTTTAAATAGAAAAAATCTTAAGAAATTAATTATAAAACAATAAATATTTAAGTAATTCCAAATGCAAAACAAAGGATTTGTAAAAGTTTTTGCCGTTCTTTTGACATTGGTTTGTGTGTATTATTTGTCATTTTCATTTGTGACAAGGCACTATGAAAGCAAAGCAATAGAGTTTGCCAACGGTGATTTGAATGCAGGAAGTCACTATCTGGATTCAATCTCAACTCAAAAAGTATGGCTTGGCTACACATTGAAGCAATGCCGTGAAAAAGAAATCGGATTAGGCCTTGACTTGAAGGGCGGTATGAATGTTATTCTTGAAATTGATGCCGCAGCCGTTTTGAGGACTTTGGCCAATACGGATAATGCTCAATTCAACAAAGCCATCACAGAGGCTGTTGCGGAAAACCGCACTGGAAGCAACCTCGATTTTATCACCTTGTTCAAGAACAAGTTTGAGAGTATCGATAAAAATGCGAGGTTGGCAGACATTTTCTCCGTGACCTTGAAAAGCCGGATCAACCCCACCGACAACAACGAAAAGGTGATCTCGGTATTGAGGGAAGAACTCAAAAGTGTGGCCGACAATTCGTTCAATGTGCTTCGCACACGTATCGACCGCTTCGGTGTCGTAGCTGCGCGTGCCCTCGACGAAG
>MKRS01000696.1 GCA_001897035.1 Bacteroidales bacterium 45-6 | reverse complement strand
GTCTGTCATTTTCTTTCCTGTAAGAACAATCTTGTCTGCATTAATCAAGATCACGTTGTCTCCGCAGTCAACATGAGGTGTGAAAGTAGGTTTGTACTTTCCTCTCAAAAATTTTGCCACTTCGGATGCCAGACGACCTAAATGTTGTCCTTCGGCATCGATGACAATCCATTCTTTTTTCGCTGTTGCTTTGTTTACAGAAATGGTCTTATAACTTAAAGTATCCACTTTCTTTAAATGTTTTAATTGTTAATGATTCCCTGTTTAACCCTCCTCCGACAACTCGTTGCTAAGGCGATAATCGAAAACAAGAGGCTTAGGATCAAACCATTAGGCTTTATTTCTTAATAATCGGCTCGCAAAGATACGACTTTTGGGCTAATTATCAAATGTTTTTCACTATATTTTTGCTTATTGAGCCGTTGATCTTCCATCTGGCATCTTGATTTTCTGTCCTAACACCTTGTCTGCCATCCGTCACTGGATAGTAGGGCGTAGCTGTGTTCGAAATACATGGCTTAATTATGGCTTGGAAACAAAGGGTAAAATGAGGAACACCCTTCGAAAAGTTACGACATAGCGCATACCTCACTTTCGTGCTAAAAGACAGGAACAAGCACGAAGCATCGCGATTACAACAGCCCAACAGACAAAAACATCCGTTTGTACGCCTCCGCCTTTTCTTCCAGCGGCTTGGGGTAGGCACGTGACGAGGAAGGCATCCGCCATACGGCCAAGGATCTGTTTTGGTAATCGACATTTACAAAATTGCCCGGGGAAGGGACTTCCAGGCCTGGCGACACAATAGACAGGAGTGTTTCCGCCGCTTTTTCGCCTGTGGCCGCAATGGCATCGCATCCGGAAATCAGTTCCAAAATACGCTCCAAATCTATTTTTTCAACAATGTCGAGGAATTTATCGGAAGCATTTTCCTTGAGACGCACCACCCTGAACGCCGTATCGCTCAAGGCAATACCTTTCCAACACAAAAATTGCTGTATCAGTAGCTGATTGAAACCATTCTTGCTTTCGTTCAGGAAATAATCTTTATTCTGGAAAAACGCCAGACCGAAAATCCGCCACATGTCGTTTTGCAGGTTCGGATAATAAAAATTCATCTTCCAACGACTTTTGGGCGGTGGAAAACTCCCCAGCATCAGCAACTTGGCATTGGGTGGCAAAAATGGAGAAAGAGGGTGTTGTTCTATTTCAGGCATATCATCAAGATTGTGTTCAAGAGAACGAGAGAACAAAAAAGTGAATGAAAAATTCTCTAATTCAAATCTTCACATTCACTTGTTCACTACCAAGTGTCACTTTTGAGTCACTTTTCCCACCCCCTGAATGTCTGTTTCGAGCTTTTTAGGCTTGGTCTTGTATGTCACATTCCCAGCGCCTTTCAAGCCCACAAACAAATAGTCGCTCGCGCTCACGTCGGCATTGCCGGCACCGCTCAGGAAAACGCGCAAGCTCTTCACATGGAAATTATCGGCTTCCACATTTCCCACACCAGCCAGATTGTAGGCTGCCGCCTCGGCTGTTCCTTTCACCTTGGCATTACCTACTCCGCTGACTGTCAAAGCAAAGCTCACGCAGTGAAGACTATCTGCTTCAAAATTGCCGGCTCCTTCCATGCGAACGTCCAACCGTTTGGCGCCCGACAGATGCTTCAATTTGAAGTTGCCCGCACCCGTGATAGAAACTAATTTCAACATTTTGGAGTTGGTGCGCACAACCCACTTCTCGGTATGAAGATTCAGGGAAATTCCCGATTTGAAATTGAGTTGCAAAACGCTGTCCTTGACGTTAATATCCAGTTTATCGAGTACGCTTTGGTCAACATCAAGCTTGAGGTAGGCAGGTCCATCGGTTTGCTCGTAAATTATATTGGCAGGCAATGCGGATGAGATTACTGAATATTCCGAAACTGGAATTTCCTTGGAAATGATTTTACCCGACGGCGCATTTTTGGGCTTGCAAGACGGATTGAAAAGGGCCAATGCGATGATGGCAAAAGCAAAGAGTCTCTGTTTCATATACAAAAAGTAGTTTTGAGATTAGATATTTTTCTCAAAACTACTTAATATTTTTTGCAAAGCAAGCTGTTTGCCACCAAAATCTTTGTTTTGCTACTGAAAGTCGGCAAAAGCAGGATGCACAACGGTTTCCACGACTTTGTCCAATACCCCGAACAACTCTTCTTTCGTGTTGGCACGCAACATGTCAATGCGTGTCTGCCGAAAATCGGGAATGCCTTTGAAAACGCTCGTTGCCGCCAAGTGGCGTCGGCTGTGCAGAATGCCGCCTTTCTCCCCCACCCGGTTTATATTTTCGACAATGTGTTCTTTCAGCACATCCACGTAATCCCCGAAAGCCCTCTTCGGCAATTTCTCGCCCGTGTCCAGATAATGGCGGACCTCCGCGAAAAGCCAGGGATTGCCGATGGCTCCGCGGCCGATCATCACTGCATCTACCCCCGTTTCCTCAAAACGCTGCTTCACCATTTCGGGTGTAGTGACATCGCCGTTGCCGATAATTGGAATCCGCATCCGGGCATTGTCCTTCACCGCCTTGATAAGTGACCAGTCGGCATCGCCCTTGTACATCTGGCAGCGGGTGCGCCCATGAATGGTCAGTGCCTGAATACCCACATCCTGCAGTTCCTCCGCCAAGTCAACGATGATGCGCGAGTCGTTGTCCCAGCCAAGGCGAGTCTTCACGGTCACGGGCAGGTTCACAGCCTTCACCACCTCACGCACGATGTCCACCATCAAGTCGGGAGTTTTCATCATGCCGGAGCCAGCTCCTTTGCCCGCCACTTTTTTCACGGGGCATCCAAAATTGATGTCGATGATGTCGGGATTCGCCTCCTCGCACATTTTGGCAGCTTCCACCATCGCATCCACTTCACGCCCATAAATCTGTATGGCAACAGGCCGTTCGCCCTCGCCAAGTTCTATTTTTTGCATTGTCTTGTTGATCTCGCGGATCAAGGCATCACTCGACACAAACTCGGTATATACCATGTCCACGCCGAACCTTTTGCACAAGTGGCGGAAACATATATCTGTAACGTCTTCCATGGGAGCCAGGAAGACGGGATTTTTTCTAAATTCTATATTGCCTATTTTCATAAAAATAATCTATCCCTCTCAAAAACGGGATCTGGTAGTAATATTTACTGCAAAATTAGGCATTTCAGGGACACCGACAAAACCAAGTGCAGAAAGTATCAACCAAAAAGACCTGAGAACAAGCCAAACAGCCCATTGCACGGACATTCGAGAGGAGTCATTGGGCTATTGAATAATTCTATCGACGACTAATCCCATTTTGCCGCCCCCCGACAGGAAAACACGCAGTATAGAGGGGCGCATAAGGACACTTTTCGTGATTCTTTGAGTTTTCTGCATTGCCAGACAGGTTTCTGCAATTAATTTTATTATTTTTGAAAATCAAAACATGAAAAGTAAAACCAAAAGCACTGCTCCTAAAGCACAGTGTTCGTCTAAAATAGTCAAAAACAATGCAAACAGTATTTCTAAGATTAGTACTTGTAGCCATTTTCCTCTTCGTTTCCACGGAGATTACACTCGCCCAATCAAATCCAAAGCAAACGGGCGACACAATCTATTATAAGTTGGATGACATTGACTATATTGAAGAATGTCCCCGAGATTTAGCAACTGCATTCGGCATCAAAGAAGAATTCAATGCGAAAACGCATCCAGTGAAGATCTCTTACTTGTCGTCTGGAGAGCCAATGGCTGAATATGAAGCTTACGACAAGAAGGACAACAGAACCAATTCCAAAGGCACTCTACAGATAAAAAACGGCAACTATACAGAATGGTATAGTTCGGGTAAAACAAGAATCAAGTCACACTATATTGACGACAGGCTCGAAGGCGATTTAACCATGTATTTTGCAAATGGAATAATGAGCAGATCCGAAAAATGGAAAAAAGGAGAATGCGTGTCTGGCGATTGTTTCAATGAGAAAGGAGAAAAAATTGAATATACACCATACAGGGAGCTCCCCTCATTCGAAGGGGGAATATCTGCTCTTTACAAATATATTGGAAAAAACTTGAGCTATCCGAAAAGCATGGCACAAAAGGGCGTACATGGGCTAGTGAAAGTACGCTTTGTAATTGACAAGAAAGGCAATGTGTCCGATGTCACGGTTCTGGAAGGAGTGAATCCAGATCTCGACCGGGAGGCCGCCCGTATTGTTTCCCAAATGCCAAAATGGAATCCTGGCTCACTCAAAGGAAGACCCACAAGTTATTACTTTGTGATCCCCATACGTTTCAGTCCGTTCTAAATAAATCAGTTAGTAGCTTATTTTTGCCCCCCCCTTTGCCTAACATCCGAGTCGGCAACAATCCTTATTTAGACAAGAAAAACGATTTGAATAAAATTAATTTTTTTCCATGATAAAAATGAAGAACCTCTGGATTGCATGCTGCTTCCTATTGACCAATTCCGCTTATGCTCAAACTCCAGACCGGCAATGGAATGGAAAGAGATGCGCGGTAGTACTCACCTACGACGATGCATTGAACATACATCTCGACAAAGTCATTCCCATGTTGGACGCTTTTCATTTCCGAGGTACTTTCTACCTGATTGGTTCTTCCTCAGCAGTGGCCAACCGAATAGAAGAATGGCGAAAAGCGGCAAAGGAAGGCCACGAGCTTGGAAACCACACGCTCACACACCCTTGCGACGCAAGTTTGCCGGGGAGAGGATGGGTGGCAAGTGAAAACGATTTGTCAAAATACACCATCCAAAGAGCCGTCACCGAGATCAAAGCCACCAACGTATTGTTAGAAGCCATCGATGGCAAAACAGAGCGCACATTCGCATATCCATGTGGAGACCTCACCATCGGAGGCGTACCTTTTTATGACAATCTAAAAAACGACTTTTTGGCCGCCCGAGGAGCGGAGCCTGAGTTTGACCAGTTGAAGGAAATTGATTTGTCGAACGTAAATGCTTTTGGAGAGAACCAAAGCACTGCTGAGCAAATGATTGCTGAAGTGAAGGCCGCAGAGACAGCCGGCTCGGTGATTGTCTTTATCTTCCACGGAGTTGGTGGAGGGCACGGTATCAACGTGGAGCTGGAAGAGCACCGCAAACTGCTTGAATACCTCAAGCAAAGAGAGAAAGATATTTGGGTGGCCCCAATGGTGGAGGTGGCCAAATACATCAGGCAGCAACAACAAACTCACTAAAAACATAGAAAAAAAATTGCTATTTGTTGCAAACACCATCCCTTTTCTATCCTTAAGTAAAGTGAAAAATCAATGGCTTGACCTACCTTTGTGAAAGATTCACAAACAAGTCAAAATCACCGCTTGCGGGTTAATCTTTTTTAACGGCGAAAGCTAAACATTCAGATTTTACATTTATATTTTTGTGGGTTGAAAAATTGAAGCAAGAAAAAAGATCGGAAGAGC
>MKRS01000695.1 GCA_001897035.1 Bacteroidales bacterium 45-6 | reverse complement strand
CGGTCGCCGAGGTTCTTGCGCACCTTGTGCAGCCCGAATTCGGAAATAAGGCTCTCCAACTTTGCTTTCTGTTCGTTTTTTGAAAGTTTGGTCATTTGCAGGACGGCACGGATATTGTCTTCCACGCTCATCTTGCGGAAAACGGAGGCTTCCTGCGCCAAGTATCCGATACCTTGCTGCGCCCTTTTATAAACGGGATAATTGGTTATTTCCTGATTGTCAAGGTAAATTTTTCCCGCATTTGGGATGACCAATCCCACTGTCATGTAGAAAGTGGTGGTCTTCCCAGCCCCGTTAGGGCCGAGTAGTCCCACGATTTCCCCTTGCTTCACATTGATGGACACATGGTCAACAACAGTGCGGGTACGATATTTCTTTATCAGGTTTTCAGTCCGAAGAACCATCATTTTTGGTTTCGTCGTTTTCTCTTCCTGCGCTTGGTTTTCAGTCATGAGCTCTTCCTGCGGAATCGCTGCCAGCTCATTTTCTATCTCTGGATTAATTTCCATAAACTTTAATAAAACGGTCTAAAGAAACGGACAAACTACAGAACGGTCACCCAGCCATGCGTGTCGGGAGCATCGCCATACTGAATTGCCCTCAATTGTTGATACAATTTGGAAGAAATAAGTCCTGGTTCTCCGTCTTTGGAAATCAGGTAGGATTTGTTTTCTTCCACATCATCCACCCGGTTGATGGGGCTTATCACGGCGGCTGTTCCGCACATGCCAGCCTCTTCGAATGTTGCCAACTCTTCTTCTGGCACTTGCCGTTGTTCCACTTTCATGCCGTTGTCCAAAGCCAGTTGCATCAGACTTTTGTTTGTGATGGAAGGAAGTATGGAGGTTGATTGCGGAGTGATGTATGTATTGTCGCGGATGCCGAAGAAGTTGGCAGGCCCGCATTCGTCGATGTATTTCTTTTCCTTGGCATCGAGATACAACACGGCAGAATATCCTTCGTGGTGAGCCCTTTCTCCGGCCACCATCCCTGCGGCATAGTTTCCTCCTATTTTGAAAGTTCCAGTTCCATGCGGAGCGGCTCGGTCGTAGCCACGATAAATCACAACCGAGGTTGTCTTGAAGCCTTCCTTGAAATAAG
>MKRS01000694.1 GCA_001897035.1 Bacteroidales bacterium 45-6 | reverse complement strand
CGTAAAACTTTGCCACTTCGTCTATCACCACTTGCGGTTTCTGCGTGGTGGCGGCATTGTCGAACCAAATAAGCGGCTTGCCATTTACCCGTTGATGAAGAATGGGGAAATCCTTGCGGATAATCTCCGGGCTGAACACCTGGTGGGAAGCGGCTTTCGACAAATCCTGCTCGTCGAAGAATTTTCCAACGGAGGGATTGGACTCCACAAAGCCGTTTTTGGCAGATTCGTTCAGCTTATCCTTTCCGGAAGCATCCAAGACCGGCTCAGGAAAGAAGATCTGCTTCAATTCGGGGTTAAAAAAGTTTCCGTTTTGAATGGCTGAGAAGGAATCGAATACACTTGCCAGGTTGATGTCGTCGTCGGGAGTAAAATCAGCACTGCTCCCGCGAAGCTCTTCCGTAGGAAGAATCCTTTCGGCAATCTGCCTGAGCTTCCCTATGTCGCCCAATTCTTGCGGAAACGATTGCAAATGATATTCTTCAATCATAATTTGTCATTTTTTACTTTTCCACGGAATTACGATTCTGGTAGTTGTGGTAGAATCCCACTTCCACGTTGTCCAGAACGGCGATAGCATCGTCCGTAAGAGCGGCCAATGAGAAATATTTGGTAAGCAAGTAAGATGCCACGCCAAATTTATCCAATCCCATCAAGCGGGCAGAAAGGCTTGGGGCAATTTCTCCGGGTATGCCAGTCTGATGCAATCCCACAACGCCTTGTTCCTGCTCGCCCACACGCACAAGGATAATCTCCGTGGTGCCGACTCCTCTATTGGTGAGGTATTGCCCTTTGATTTCGAGTTTGTCGCTCGGGATAATAGGCACGCCGCGCCACAAGATCACCGGAGTGCCAAACAGGTTGGTGGTCACAGGCGGCACTCCACGCCAAGTGCATTCCCGTTCGAAAGCGGCAATGGCTCTGGGATGGGCAATGAAGAAGGATGGGTTTTTCCAAACCAATGACAACAATTCGTCCAAATCGTCGGGAGTGGGTGAACCGTAGCGGGTACTAATGCGGTAGCCGGGTTCCACGGTGCTTAGCAAACCGAAATGGCGGTTGTTTATCAGCTCCCACTCCTGACGCTCGCGAACGCTCTCGATGCTAAGGCGCATCTGCTGTTCGAGTTGGTTGAACGGATTGTTGTAAAGGTCTGAAACCCGTGTATGCACCCGCACCACGGTCTGCAAGGTATTCAGGGAATATTCCCTTGGATTTTCTTCGTAGTCGATGTAGGTTTCCGGAATGATGTTGTCTTCTTCGTGTCCCGACACCAAGTCGATATGTTTTTCGCCATGGGTGTTGACCGTGGCGCGTAAGCGCAAATGTTCGTCCACAGCCCTTTGGAATTCTTCCCTGAAATTAGGAACAAGCTTGATGATATTCTCCAACTCCCTGCTGCTCAAAATAAAAAAAACGCTGTCCGTAACACTTTTTACGGTAACGGACGAGGCCTTGTCCGAAAGAATATCTGCTTCACCGAAATATTCGCCTTCGGACAAGAGGGCGATGCGGAGGTTCTCGCCGTGAGGGCCCTTACTGTAGATTTCGGCCTGGCCGCGTGCCACTACAAAGAAAATCTGGCTGTCTTTGCCCTCTTTGATGAGGTATCCACCCAAAGGCACTTCCTTGATGATAAATTTTTCAGCCAGCTTGTTGACAATCCGCTCTTCGATGTGCGAAAACAAGGGAATCCTGCGGAAAGAGGCTGCACTGAATGCGGGAATGCCGTCAAAAAACTCTACATCGATCCGCTCTGCCTTTTTCAATTCCACTTTGGTGCGGTTGACGCGGTAGGTTCCCGAATCCACCTGCACCCAAGGAAGCAGTTTGAGCAACAAACGGGGAGTGATCGACCCCATCTGGGGCGGAGTCTTGATGGTGGTGGCGAGTTGTCTCGCCGTGGCAGTGGTCACACTACGCTGCAAATCATTTTTAGCCATAATTGTGTAATATGTTTAAGTTTAAGATGATCGTTCAATATTTAACCCGGATGTCAAAAGACATCTTATTTTTGGATCGTCACTTTGTAGGTGGCGCCTTCCACTTGGGACACATCCAGCACAGTGTATCCTTGTTCTGCGGAAGTCCTTGGAACGTTTTCGAGCGGTTCGCCTTCCAAAAGAAGCACTTCGAGAATATCGCCCTTGCTTAGTCTTGACAACTCTATTTTTGTCTTCACAAAGGTGATGGGACAATGATCCTTGGTGATGTCTAATTGGTATGTAGCCATAGATATAATGTATTTGAAAAATGTCAAAAAAATAAGGACTGAATATGTGAGGTTAAATGAAGAGCGTCTGCCCGTCGTCCGCCAGTTTAAGGAAAGTAGCCACTCCAAGCACGTCTTTCACTTCGGGAATAAAGTCCTCGCGCTTAAGTCCCAGGATGTGCATAACCATTTCGCAGGCATAAAGATTGACTCCGAGCACCTTGGCGTATTCCACCAATTCTTCGAGTGTCGCCACATTGTTTTTCCGCATGAGCGAACGAAATATCTTCGGGCTGATACCCCAAAAATTGAACCGGCTGACAGGAGCCACTTTCAAGCCTCCCATCAGGAAGCCGAATGCTTTTGTGAGCGGAGATTTTCCAAGAAAGCTTCGTCCTTGCTTCTCCTTGATGGCATCTAATCCCCAGAAAGTGAAGAAAATATTGACTTCGTAGCCAACTGCCGCAGCTCCGGTGGCCAAGGTGAAAACGGCTGTCAGCTTGTCGAAATCGCCGCTAAAACTGATGATAGAAAGTTTCTTTGCCATGATTATTTCGTTGAATCAAAAAGAGCAGTGGATAAATACCTTTCGCCCGTGTCAGGCAGCACCACCACGATGCGTTTGCCTTTGTTTTCGACACGTTTGGCCAATTGGATGGCGGCATAAACGGCCGCACCGGAAGAGATTCCCGCCAAAAGGCCTTGTTCGAGGGCCAGATGACGGCTGGTTTCGAAAGCATCTTCGTTTTTCACCTTGAAGATTTCGTCCACCACGGACGGATCGTAGGTGCCGGGGACAAATCCCGGACCAATGCCCTGAATTTTGTGAGGACCCGATTTTCCACCCGAAAGCACGGGGGAATCGTAGGGTTCAACAGCAATAATCTTTATGTCGGGATTCTTTTGTTTCAACACCTCTCCCACTCCAGAAACGGTGCCGCCCGTTCCCACTCCAGCTACAAACAGATCAACGTTTCCGTCGGTATCTTCCCATATTTCCAAAGCCGTTGTTTCACGGTGAATTTGGGGATTGGCCGGATTTTGAAATTGCTGGAGAATGACTGCATTCGGAATGGATTCTTTCAGTTCTTCGGCTTTGCGGATGGCTCCGCGCATGCCTTCGTAGCCGGGAGTTAGCTCCAGTTCTGCACCCAATGCTTTCAACAAGCTGCGACGCTCAAGGCTCATCGAATCGGACATCGTCAAAATGATGCGGTAGCCTTTTGCGGCAGCCACCATGGCCAATGCGATCCCAGTGTTTCCGCTGGTCGGCTCTATGATGACGCTGTTTTTCTTCAGGATATTCTTGCTTTCGGCATCCTCGATAAGCGCCAGGCCGATTCGGTCTTTGACACTTCTCCCCGGATTGAAATATTCCAGTTTTGCAACGATTTCAGCATGTAGTTTGAATTTTTTCCGAATATCCGCCAGTTCTAACAAAGGAGTGCGTCCAATCAGCTGTGTCAGTGAATTAAAAACTTTTGCCATAGTTTGTCGTTTTTTTGACAAAGTAATCGCAAAATATAGTTTGTGTAAATACCATATAAGTGGTATATTTAGAACAGATAATCAATCCATATACAAGTAACACAATAAAGCCCAACCACTTCTATGCCTCAATATAAGAAGTAGCAATCGCATAAAATTATGGCCCTGCATTTTTTAAGGATGCAAGGCCAATACAGAAAAAGCAGTAAAAGCAGTAAAATCACTCAAATTGCTTTTCCAAATGTTTCAAATACAGTTGATGGTAAGCCTCAATTCTTTCGGATGTGGCCGCCTTCTCCATGTCGTGGAAATGAAAGCCAGGAATGTTTTCCATCCCGGTGAAAACATTCATCCGGTGAAAACCGTACATCACGCCATCGTCCACCGAGGTTTGGTTGAAAAATTCGCCTTCCAGTGTGAATGCCGTGTCGGGAGCATTCCATGAAGTGGTCAGCATGTATTTTGTGCCGTGCATCAACCCTCCTTTGCCATAGTTGATGGCGGGATTCTTCCGCGAACGCCCATCGCTGGCATACATTCCGTTGTTATATCCGGCATTGAACACCTCGTCTATATATTGCTTCAACCGGTAAGGCACCTGAAACCACCAAATTGGCGTGTGGTAGATAATCACATCGGCCCATTTGAAGTTTTCCACTTCCTTCTCGGGTACAAACTCATCATTAATATCAGTAACCCTGTATTCAAAACCATTTTTGTCAAGAAACTCTTTCGTCCAGCTTGTCACCGTTTTGTTGAACTCTCCGCCCGAATGCGCAAATTTTTGCCCTCCGTTAATAATAAATACCTTTTTCATAATCTTTCTTTTTTATAGCTTTGCTGCAAAATTAAGGCATTTATCTATATAATAAAAATAGTTTAAGTTGTATATTTGTATCATTAAAATAATAGATCATGCAACTCAATCTCGAATGGTTCCGCACTTTTAAAATGATTTACGAAACCGGAACGCTCTCCGCCGCGGCAAAAGAGCTTTTCATTTCGCAGCCGGGAGTAAGCCTTCACCTCAATTCGCTGGAAGCTTACACAGGCTACAAGCTTTTCGAGCGGTCGTCCCGCAAAATGACTCCAACCGAGAAAGGGAAAATACTCTACAACTTCATCGTGGAGCCGATTGGCAAACTGGAATCGGTGGAAAACCTTTTCCGAAAGCGCAACGCAGGCGAACGCCACACGATCAGTGTGGGAATGTGTTTCGAAACCTTCCAATACACCTTGGAAGAACATATCGCGAGCCTGCCCTTCAACCTGATTATCAAGTTCGGCGAATATCCGCAGATGCAACAAGACTTGGAAAACGGGATGCTCGACTTGATTGTGACCCCGCAAAAAGGATTTCAGAAAAATCTCGAATACACGCCGTTTTCAAAAGAAAAGATCGTGCTGGTGGCTGGCTCGCTCACCGAAACGGCACCTCTGGAGGCATATTTAGCCTCTAAAAAATATCATGAAGCGCGCGACTTACTCAAACAAGCCTTGTGGTACAGCACCGCAGCCGACATGGAGCATCTGAAAAGTTTTTGGAAGAAGAACTTTGACGAACATCCCGATTTTTCGCCCAATTACATCGTCCCAAACATTAGCTCGATCATCCGTTGCCTGAGCGATGGCAGGGGTTTCTCCATTGTTCCCAATTTTTTGTGCAGTGAAGCTTTCGACTCGGGCAAAATCAAGCTGGTATGGGAAGGAAATGACCCGCTCGAAAACACGCTCTATTTCGGCACACGCAAGAAAACGCTCTACGAAGA
>MKRS01000693.1 GCA_001897035.1 Bacteroidales bacterium 45-6 | reverse complement strand
ATCTATGGTTCAAGAGCTGCCAATGGTGTTATACTCATCAGCACCAAAAGAGGAAGCGAAGGCGCGCTGAAAGTGCAGTACTCCAACAATTTCTCATTCCAGAAATACAATAATCCTTTTGATGTACTGCCGCTCAACGAATGGATGCAGGTACGCAATGAAGCAGCATGGGAGCAATGGCAGTTTGATAACAACGTATACCCTTATGGCAACCGAACACAGGAAGAAGCAGAAGCCAATCCTGTAAACGGGCCTTTCAGAAAATTATATACGCAGAATGCCATCAACAACGTAGGTCGTGGCACCGACTGGTTCGACCTGGTTACCCGCGACGGTAAGACCATGCAGCACAACATCTCTTTATCAGGGGGCACCAGGTACACAAAATACCTGATATCCGGCAATTATTACGACCAGGACGGCATCATAAAAAACGCTTCTTTTAAGAGATATTCCGTAAGGGCGAATATTGACCAGGAAATAAACAGGTTTATAAAAACAGGGCTGAATTTTACTGCCAGCAGGATTGATAATAAGAACAGCCAGTTGGGGGCAGACCAGTACGAAAACTCCGGTATCATACGCGCCGCCATCCAGCAGGGTCCGCATATTCCGGCAATTGATGAAAATGGTGATTACCCCCTGAATCCTCAATTGGCATTACAGCCTAATCCATATTCCCTTCTTACCATCAGCGACCAGGGCAGGATAGAACGTTTTCTTGGTAACTTTTTTGTAGATATCACTCCTGTAAAAGGGCTTACAGTTAAGCTAAAAGCCGGTATAGACAGGGGCAGCTCAAAAAGACAGAACTACCTTCCTACAACCACACTCCATGGAGCGCTTGAACACGGCAGAGCTTATATATCCAGCTCAGATAATAACTCTTACCTGCTGGAGGCAACTGCCAATTACAATACCAGTATTGCAAAGCATAATATTGACCTGCTGGGTGGTGTATCTGAACAAAGATTTGTTACGTCCACACACAGCGAAGGTGCAACAGGATTTATTACTGATGCCTTCCTGTGGAACAATCTCGGGGCAGGCAGTGTACAGTTGCCCAGCAATTCAGCCGGGTCAAAAAACATGATCGCCTCTT
>MKRS01000692.1 GCA_001897035.1 Bacteroidales bacterium 45-6 | reverse complement strand
AATATCAATGGCTTCTTGCCGGAACCGCAGGTGACGCCTACCGGTACTTCTCTAAGCTATAATGTGTATAGCTATGAAAGTTTGAATACGATGATGGGGGAAGGTAATAGGGATGGAGGTCACAGTGCGACCGACTGGCTCGGATTAACCTCATCTGTTGCCGATCCGATTGGCGGGGGCGCTGACAAGATTCTTATTAATCGTGGAGCTTATATGCCACGTGGCGGGATATATAAGGCCAATATTCCGATAACGGTGAGGACGCCTATTGTCAACATCAACACAACATCAAAGGTCTTGAATGGAGTCCGTGTAGTGGGAAAAGTGGCTGTTGTTACAAGCGTTTTAGCAACAGGGTATCAAGTAGGTAAAGATATTCAGAATGGAAAGTACTATAGTGCGGGTACGCGAGTAGCTGTAGCGGGAATCGCTGCAGGAGCCTCGTTCATTCCTGTAGTTGGCTGGGGGGTTGCCCTTGGAATTGGTGTTGCAGACTTTGTGTGGGGCGATGAATTCTATAATTATGTTGAAACTAAATTTGGAAATTAAGACAATATGAGAATCTACAATTATTTATTTTATAAATCATATCTCTTGGCAAAATGGTCAAGAAATTTTGAGGACATACCTGTATTAGGTGGAATAATTTATGTTGTATTATGTATAATGTTGAATATCTTTACTATTGTTATGCTTTTAGAGGGTGTTGGTTTATTAGATAAATATCCTTTTGACGATAAATACAAATATCCTTTTGTTTTTTGTTTGTTGATGTTAATCTTAATCTATTATTTGCATAAAGGGCGCTATAAAAAAATAATTGAGAAATTTGAATCTAATAATAGAGATAATATACATCCTGTATTGATTATCATCATTTATTTAGGGCTTAGTTTTGGCTTACTTTTATTGGCAGGTCTATATAGAAATCATGATTGGATTTTTGCTAAATAGATTTTTAAGATGCGACGGATATAGGAGACCATAAATATATCAAGGACCCGCTTGCCGAGGCGCTCCCCCGCTCCCGCACGAATCCTTTCGTGTGGTAAAGAATCGTTTGGTTACATATATCCAAATAATCTGTATATTTGTCATACCT
>MKRS01000691.1 GCA_001897035.1 Bacteroidales bacterium 45-6 | reverse complement strand
AAACAGCCAAGTAATCTCAGATGAGGCTTTAGTTAAGGATTTTGTCCTAAAACATAAAACCTTTACTGATTTTTTTGCAAATGCGAAAAAGGAACAAGACACAATACACAAGCACATTACAGCAATTAATCCATCGTGGACAAAACTACTGAAACGGATTGTAGTTGATTCCAGATTTTCCGATGGCGAACTTTTAAGCAGTGGCACATACAGAAATAGAACTTATGCCAATATTAAAACTGCACTTCATAATAATCCCGTTGATGTTATCCGTATAGCCAGCGAGGCTCAATTAACCGACTTGCAACTCACGTTTATGCTGGCAATGGCTAAAAAACACCAATGGACACCTTGGAAAGCTTTATTGCTAGATGATCCCACTCAACACCATGACTTGGTACATGCATCTGCTGTATTTGATGTGCTTCGTGATTATATAATCGATATGGATTTTCAGATAATGATGAGTACGCATGATTCTACCCAAGCCAATTTTTTTTATCGCAAGTTGCAAAATGATGGCATAGATGCAAAAATTTACAGGCTAAATGCTGCTAGGAATGGCGTTATAGCAGAGAGATTAAAATGATTTAAAAAAGAGGGCTTTTCGAATTTAGTACTAAAAGAAAGAGGGTATAGCTAGCTTAGTCAATTTTTAACACTGAGAAAAATATGAATATTATCAATCTATTGTTCAGGTTGTTTTTAACCTTTAATGCTACTTCATTGATTTTGGTAGTTTATTTGGTTAAAGAAAAAATAGTAATAAACAGCTGGTTGTCTTGTTTTTTAAATATGTCATATTGGTGTTCTTATCTACTGTATTTAGCTATTCCTGTTTTGTTGACATTTTTCAGTCTATTACTATCTAATAAGCTGGCCGATGACAGCATTGAAGCAGAAAGGAACCAGCCTGTAATAAAGGAAGTAGAACAAGCTAATAATGCCTATTTACCAAGTTACCTAGGATACTTTTTTGTCGCTTTAAGTGTGCCTCATTGCGACACATTGATTTTCGTTTTTATAATTCTGTTTCTTTTCACTTTCCTGTCACAGACACTTTACTTTAATCCTTTGTTTTTAGTTTTTGGTTAATTTTTCTT
>MKRS01000690.1 GCA_001897035.1 Bacteroidales bacterium 45-6 | reverse complement strand
CATGATTCAGGATATTTTCCCCCACCACTTCAACAACCAGTTTTTGGCCGACAGAGCCATCGAGGCGAACGATTACGTACTCCATTTCAGAGACAATAAGCTGCTAATGAAAACTGCTGGCTCAGAACTCGAACTTCCTCGAAAAAAAGATTTCCCCGAAATAAACGGCGACGCAGAAGCCACTTTCTTATTCACACTGGACGATGTCTCCTGTTTCATGCTGTGGAATGACTTGCCTACCGACGAAGCGGTTTTCGACTACAAGGAGATCGGCTTCTTCCGTACATTTCCCCAACCCGAAACTGCATGGATCAGCCTTGTTGGATTTCATTTGCAGCATTGGTACGAAGAGCATCGCTTTTGTGGAAAATGCGGGGCAAAGACCAAGCACAAGGAGGACGAACGGGCCGTGTTCTGCTCGGAATGCGGCACCCTTTTCTTCCCAAAAATTTCTCCCGCCATCATTGTGGCAATCACTGCGGGCGGCAAAATCCTGCTTGCCAACAACGCCAATTTTCGTCCCGGATGGTTCTCGCTAATTGCCGGATACGTGGATGTGGGGGAAACTTTGGAAGAGACCGTACTCCGCGAAGTGAAAGAAGAAGTGGGCTTAGATGTGAAAAATATCCGCTATTTTGCAAGCCAGCCTTGGCCGCTGTCAGGTTCATTGATGGTTGGTTTCACCGCAGAGGCCGACCAATCGCAGCCCATCAAGATCGATGGCAAGGAAATTACGGAAGCAGCCTGGTTTGAACGGGGAAATCTTCCAAGCCGCCCCACCAACATCAGCATTGCTGGCGAAATGCTCGACAAATTTGAAAAAGGGGAATTGTAGAAAGCAGAAAATGAAACACCTCCAACCTCCTATAAATATGAGAAAGATTGTTGTCTCCTTTGCCCTCCAGGCTGAATGTATTTCTTTGGCTTTAGAAAACTGCGAGATTAAATACGTTTTCACAGGTATTGGCAAGGCCAAGGCCGCGACAATGCTCACAAAAGCTATCATGGAGGAGAATCCCGATTTAGTAATCAATGTCGGCACTGCTGGTACCTTGAACCACCGGGTGGGAGATATTTTTGTGTGCCAACGCTTCATCGACCGC
>MKRS01000689.1 GCA_001897035.1 Bacteroidales bacterium 45-6 | reverse complement strand
GTCGTTACCGTTTGTTTTCTGTTGTTTCTCTCTGGTGCGTTTTAAAGAAAAAAAAACTCTAGATTTTGTTCAGAATTTTGAACAAATAGAAATAAAAAAAAACACAGATAAATAATGTAAATAAAATCATAACAAAAATTCTCGTGTTTCTATCATTTCATATACACTCAAAAAGTATTCATATCATATGCATTCTTTGACAGATATAAAATATGCGTTTTAAATGATGTTATTATTTACAAGCTCACATTTTACCTAAGGGAATATGTCTATTTTTCTTTTCTTGCTGCTGTTAAATTCCATAGTTGATTGCATTTATATCGACGTTGTTCGTTGAAGAGAAATTATTTTCTTCCGTTCGGCGTTTTTCTTTTTACGTTGACAAACAAAAAACGAAAAAAGATTAGCAATGCTTGGTTCATTTGTGTTTTCGGACGGTTAAATTCCAGCTGTTTGAATACAAAAAGAAAAAGAAATGTTCCCTCAGTCTCTCCAAGGAACTGGTTATGCTAACGATGGTATTCATGTTTATTATCGCGGTGAGCAAATCCATTCGATGATAGGAATGTCATTCGAAGATCTCGGCTTTGGCTATGCTCGAGATCCATTCCGAGTTTGTTTTGCTGGGCGAGTTATTCAAGGTGCACATGCACATTCATTTGACGTACTCGATGATGGATATGCTAAAGATATATTTAATGTTTATTATCAAGGTGAAAAAATGCCTGGACTAATGACATCGACATTTGTTTCATGCGGAAATGGATATGCGAAAGATTCATTAAATGTTTATTATTACGGTCGTAAAACCATTGGGGCGAGCCCATTAGTATTTCACACATCTCTTCGTTGAATCTACTTCATTGATGTTAGTTTTATTTTTTCAAAATAATGTTATACGAAAAAAAAAACACAAGATATATATCATTTTGAAATAAACAAAAAATAGAGATAGAAGTAAATGATTCTATTACTCTCATCACTTGATACTTCCGAACTGACAAGCAAATAGAATAGAATCATCGAACATAGTTGAAATAGTTCGGTCGTATTTGCATAAATAATAACTAATTAGTGAAAAATGTTTCATTTAGCAAAATATGA
>MKRS01000688.1 GCA_001897035.1 Bacteroidales bacterium 45-6 | reverse complement strand
AAATTCAGTTTAGAAAAATAGCATTACCTGCTTACAATAATTCTTGTTCGCTCTGTGATTTGGATGAGACAGCTCTTTTGAGAGCGGCACATATACTTGATGTGAGAAATGGCGGACCTGATACAATTGGAAATGGAATTTGCTTGTGTGTTAACCATGAGATTGCATTTGACAATGGAATAATACGGATAAATCCAGATTACAGCGTAGTTGCGCCAGATAAATTAGGGTTTTGTGGTAATCGATTAAAATTGCCAGTTGATAAAAAGTATTATCCTTCATAAGAGTATTTAAAACAGAAATTAGAATTGATTAACAAAAAACAACAGCTGCTGAGGGAGTGTATACTCATGCGGGGTTCGAAGCAATTTGCAAGTTCAAAGCTCACTGGCAAAGGCGATAACGGTTGGTAAGGAATTTGCCACGAAGCCCGCCCGTTGCATACCCTCAACGTTATAGGGTATTTTTAAAACATCACCCTGCATTTAAAACAAGAAAAATAAATATGACCGGATTTAAAATTACAACTCAAGATGGACAAGAAATAAAGTTTGAATTTTATCTTGAAGATTCACCGATAACTTCGACTGCGTTTCAAAGCATCTTGCCATTTACTAGAACGTTTAATCATGCAAGGGTTTCCGGACAAGAAATTTGGATAGATGATGTACCCAAATTAGACATTATTCAGGAGAATGCTTCAGTTTTTACAGAACCAGGAGAAGTTGTTTTCGGGCCGACAAAGCCCATTAGAACAAAGACTGCAAACTGTTTTGGAATCTATTATGGTAACGGTAAAGGGCTGGACGCTTGCAACATTTTTGCAAGGGTGGTTGAAAGTGACAAACAAAAATTGATTGACCTTGGGAATAGCATTTGGAAAAATGGGTCACAAGATTTGACAATTTCTTTGACAGATACAACTAAATGATCGACATCGCAACGACTGAAAGAAAAATGCCCTATAACAGGTGTCTAGCTCGATGGCGGGTTAAGTGGATGATTGAACATTCTGCCTCGCATCAACTTTTGGGGTGTATTGACAGTTTAGTGCAGATCCACTACTGCAGGAAGCGCCGAGACCACTATGGAGCATTTTGGACGAAGACGATTTTCACTTATTTTTCATTAACGAAACATTTAAAATGAAAATAGCAATAGCCGGAGCACATCGAGTTGGTAAAACAACGTTAGCAGAAAAATTACTTGAATATTTTAGTCATTATGAACTTCGACCTGAGCCTTATTATGAATTAGAAGAGCTCGGACATGTATTTTCTGAAACACCAAATATTGATGATTTTATAGAACAACTTGAATACTCAATAAAACAAATCTCAATAAGTGAAGACAATGTCATTTTTGACAGATGCCCGATTGATTTATTGGCATATATGAAGGCTATCAGTGATTCCGAAAATATTGAATCAATCTATCATAGAGTGCAAAACGTAATAAAAGAAATTGACCTCCTGGTATTTGTGCCCATTGAGAACCCAGATCTAATATCCTGCCCGGAGTCTGAATTATCAGAACTTAGGTATCAAGTAAATGAAATATTGAATGAATGGATCTGGGATTTTGACATAGAAACGATAGAAGTTACGGGAACTTTATC
Source organism: Bacteroidales bacterium 45-6 (assembly GCA_001897035.1). Taxonomy (GTDB): domain Bacteria; phylum Bacteroidota; class Bacteroidia; order Bacteroidales; family Dysgonomonadaceae; genus UBA1309. Next base: position 3,880 of record MKRS01000688.1, on the reverse strand, counting down.
AGCTCGAATGAATCAGGTAATCAAAAAAATGTCACAAGGACAGTGAATAAAAAAACACGCTATAATATGCAATATCCAAACTTGACGAGAAGACTTCTGTTTTAGCATATTTTGTTCGTTAGCGAGCTCAAATCTTATTTTGACAGCGACAAAAAGAAAGAAAAATAACTAACTTGAAAATTCAGTTGCAATTTCAAACTTTTATCCGTTTGTTAACTTTCTGACTTTCAAAACAAGACAAAAACTGTTAGAAAACATGATTTACAAGAAAAGAAATTAAGATTTTATTCGTTAATTCGTGACAGTTTTGTGCAGACAGAAAACAAATAAAAAGAAATATAAGAAACTCGACAGCTTTTGTGCGTTTCGATTGGAAATTACGTTTTGACAGACGACTAATTTGTGAGCTTCGAGAGTTTTTACATTTTATCAGCTGACATTTAACCGACTGAATGACATAAGACTACAGGCCATAGTACACGCTCATTCCCTGGCTGACGAGCATACCGGCAGTTTTGCTCTCGCAGTAGCTTCGCTGATTTTCAATTCGTTTTGTCGTTCCACGACAGCGAATGCTCCCGCCAAATGCCCATAGCCCCGGTCATTATGGCTCATTATAAAAAAATAAAGCTCGTTTTCAGTGGGGGTTGAGCCGTATTCTATACAGTTGTGAGCTAAAACATACTATTATGCCAGAAACGAGACAAATAGGAATTATAAATTTCATTCAAAACAACGCAAACTGCTCTTCAAGCGAAATTCATAAAGAGTTTGAAGCTTCAATTAGTTATGCGACGGTTAAACGAATTCTAACTCAATTACTGACCGAGAAATTCATAATCTCGGAGGGAAAAGGGAAAGGTACAAGATATTATATTTCACCGTCTTACGAATTATTGTATTCGATTGATTTAAACAGTTATTACGAAAAAGAAATAGATGAAAGACAAATTAAAGAAGAGTTCAACTTAGAAATTTTTGATTTGTTGGGCAGAGTAGAGATTCTAAATGAAACAGAACTGGAAAAACTTTCGGACTTACAACAAAAATATACTGAGAATATCTCGCAATTGTCAGAATTTGAGTACAGGAAAGAACTTGAAAGACTCGCTATTGATTTAAGTTGGAAATCGTCGCAAATTGAAGGAAATACTTACTCTCTGCTTGAGACAGAAAGACTGCTCAAAGATAAAGAAACAGCTGCAGGAAAAACGAAAGAAGAAGCAATTATGCTTCTGAACCACAAAGATGCAATAGATTTCATTGTCGAAAATCCGGATTATTTAATCCCTTTAAAAGTTTCCAAAATTGAAGATATTCATAGCATTCTAATAAAAGAGCTGGCTGTTGACAAAAACCTGAGAAAACGCCGGGTTGGTATTTCCGGAACTAACTATCGACCGCTTGACAATGAGTTTCAAATACGAGAAGCTTTGGAAGCAGCTTGTAAGTTGGTAAATAAGAAAGAAAACATATTTGAGAAAGTATTCCTTATTTTGGTGTTGATTTCCTACATTCAACCATTTATGGACGGGAACATGAGAACAGCAAGAATTGTAAGCAACGCAATTTTAATGAATTATAAACATTGTCCCATTTCTTTTAGAACAATCGACTCTGTAGATTACAAGAAAGCAATGCTGCTCTTTTATGAACAGAACAATCTCTTGCGGTTTAAAGAGATATTTATCAATCAGTTTGACTTTGCGGTTAAGACATATTTTTAGGACGAAACGACAAAATAACGAAGCCATAACGCGCACAAAAACATAGATATATCAAATCTACCTAATGGCCTATATTTTGTAAAGATCCTTACTGAATCTGGCATTTTGAAAAACAATATAACAATAAAATAATTAAACAGAAAAACCACCTAATTGCGAACGTACGCTCCAAGTAGCCGGAAACCACTTAACAGAAGGCCAACGCCACATCCTTTTTCAAAATCGCCTTTATTTTCGGAATATTTTAAGAATCCGACGCAGCAAATTTCTTAAAAAAACAAAACAATCGTTTGGCAGATTGAGATTAGCAGGAACTTCAAGTAAAAAATGTTCATATTTGTGCATTAGGCCGTGAGAAGAATTTATTGTCGTAAAATCAGTCCGGCCAGAAATAGGATCTGCTGTTTGTTAGCAAATCCGCTTTATAAACAGGAGATTTTATTCAGGTCATTCTTATCCCTATACATATTATGAAGAAATCCCAGGTATTCGTTGTAATTCTGATTGTATTCACCATTGCAGCGGCACTTCATGTTTTTGATTGGTTATCGTTTTTTTCGGTGAGCGGTGTTGCGATGCAGATTTCCCGTTGGGCATTTATGACCGCTGTTTTTGTGTATGCTTGCATGAAGAGAAGCCTCACTACATGGATTTTCACAGGGATGGGCATTGGCGTCTTAATCGGATTGGATTTTCCCGAGTTTTCGCAACACCTCAAATTCTTGAACACCATATTTCTGAGGATGATTAAGACGGTGATTGCCCCGCTTTTGTTTGGGACACTCGTTGTCGGAATTGCAGCTCACAGAGACTTGAAGCAAATCGGTAAAATGGCTTGGAAATCGTTGCTTTATTTTGAAGTGGTCACCACTTTTGCCCTTGTCATTGGCTTAGTGTTTATCAACCTGACAGGAGCCGGCATGGGAATCGAGGTTCCCAACAAGATGCTCAAGGATCTGCCTGTATCCAACGACCGGAAATTGCAAATGCAAGTGATTGACATTCTGGAAAAGTCGAATGTGGATGTACCCAAAAACATTCTACAAACTTTGCCCGACACACAAGGGAAGACATGGGATCAGCATATTATCGACATTTTTCCCGAAAAAATCGTGAAGTCAATTTACGAAGGAAATGTGTTGCCGATTGTGATATTTAGCCTCATTTTTGGAATTGCGCTGGCCCAACTGCCCGACTCCAAGAAGAAGCCAATGCTCCAACTGGCCGAAAGTCTGTCCGAAACAATGTTCAAGTTTGTGAATATCGTCATGTATTTTGCTCCTTTTGGGGTTGGGGCGGCCATTGCCGTGACGGTCGGGCATTTAGGCATAGACATTCTCAAAAACCTGCTGTTGCTCTTGCTCACGCTATATCTTGCCTTGATTGTGTTTGTCTTGCTGGTTTTGCTGCCAGTGGCTTTATGGAATAAAATTCCCATCCGGCAATTTATCAAAGCAGCCAAAGAGCCGGTCTCCATAGCCTTTGCCACTACAAGTTCCGATGCAGCCCTGCCGATAGCGATGGAAAACATGAGCCGTTTTGGCGTTTCCAAAAAGGTGGTTTCGTTTGTAATCCCCACTGGCTATACATTCAATTTGGATGGAACTACCCTTTACTTGTCTCTTGCTTCCGTATTTGTCGCTCAGGCTGCCGGCATACATCTGTCTATTGGGGAGCAACTGATGATCTGCCTCACGCTCATACTCACCAGCAAGGGGGTTGCCGCCGTCCCAAGAGCATCCTTGGTTATACTCATCGCCACGGCTTCCACTTTCAATTTGCCGATATGGCCCATCATGGCCATTTATGGTATCGACGAGTTGATGGATATGGCCAGGACCTCCATAAATGTCACTGGCAATATGTTGGCGAGCTGTGTAGTTTCGCGTTGGGAAAACGAATTTGACGATGAAAAGGCCTTGAAGTTTGAAGAGGAATAGTGGCTTTGCCGCCTCTTGGTATTCGCCTGACTGAATTCAGGACAACTTCCATCCTTTGCCTTGAAGATACTTTTTACACGAGGGACAAAAGCCCGTTGATTCGGGAAAATTGTTCTTCCCTTCGGCATCACGCATGATGCAAGACTTCATTTTAGCGCAATGCGGCAAACCCTCAGCATGTCCAAGTTCGTGAAGAATCAGTTTCAGAAAGTC
>MKRS01000687.1 GCA_001897035.1 Bacteroidales bacterium 45-6 | reverse complement strand
AAAATTTGCGCTGATGCAAAGGAGTTGGTGAAAAAGATCCAGGGAATACGTGCATCACCCAAGCCCATTGTCGATGCTGCCAACCCTCAGGCAACGCCCCAGACGACGATCTCCACCTCGCAGCAAAGCTACGCCAACCGCTTGGCAAACTTTGCCCTGCTTGTGGGCTTGGTCGAGGCGCAACCCGCATATTCTTCCAATGAGCCTGAATTGCAGACTGCGGGGCTCAATGTTTACAATTCCGAACTTAATCTGGCTCACAATCGTGTCATCGATGCCGAGAGCCAGACCGAGGCTTCACTTACCCGGCGCGACAGCATTCTGTATGCTGAAACTACGGGGCTCGTGGACATCGCCTTTCTGGTAAAGAAATATGTAAGGGTGCTCAACTTAACTGAAAATCAAGTTGCCAAAACCATCCTTTCGCTTGAATTCCGAAGAAGATAAGCGGCTTCCAAAACAATCAGGGCGAAGGTGGTAAAATCTTCGCCCTACTCCAAACCAACCTCGTCATCTGGAAATCTACTTGTTTACACCGTATCTGCTTGGATTCGCACCGTGTCTGCTTGGATTCGCACCGTGTCTGCTTGGACTCGCGCCGTATCTGCTTGGACTCCTATCGTCCCCTCATCCGTCTAAATGATAGTGTCCCTTTCCGAACAGCTCCCTCTATTCACTTTGCTTCGTAGCAAACATGCTCTTCCTCCATCCACTCGATCAGCTTCTTGTAGATCGGGTTGCGTTTCAGTATTTCTTTGTTGCCGATCAGGAACAGCTGCTTTCTGGCACGGGTTAGCGCCACATTCAGCTTCCGATCCACTGTCTTTTCACTATTCATGTTGCAGAAGAATTGCAACTGGCTCGGTTTGTTCATGCAAAACGAAAGGATAATCACATCCCGCTGGCTACCTTGAAAACGTTCCACCGTATCCACCATAACCTCATTCAGGACAGGGATGCCCAGCATTTCCAGCTTGTGCCTTATCATGGCGATCTGGTTGCGGTAGGGAGCAATAACTCCCAGTGATTTCTTGGAGTCGAAAGCGATGCCGCTTGCCTGATATACTTCCACCAAGGCTTTGGCCAGAAACGCCACCCATTCGGCTTCCTGCTCGTTCACCTTGCCGGAAGAAGACAAGTCGTATTCCTTGGGCGAGGAGATAAAAGCGGCCCGGTGCGAAGCAATGAGTTGCTGGAAACGGTTGTTGGCGTCGCGAACCGTCAGTGCCTGTTTTTCAAGTTGCCAGTCGTTCGCTGGGCACAACATGTTTTCGTAAAAATGGGTGTTCACAAACCCCGACAAGGATTCGTGCATCCGCCCCTGGTAGGTAAGCGTGTCGTAAGCACTTGTCCAACCACGCGTTTGGCAAAGCCGGAACAGCCGTTCGAAAAAGGAATCGCGGCCATTCAGCAGCCCGATCTCATTCAGGTTGGGATTCGTCACCCTCGACTTCGATTCTTCCTGCAAAGTGATCGTCGAAAGTTGCTTGTGGTCGCCAATCAGGATAAACTTGTCGAATAACGGAAGAAGCCCGATGATCTGCGGTTCGAGAATTTGGGAAGCTTCGTCGATAATCGCCAGTTGAAATTTCTTCATCGAAAAGATCTCTTGCCGTCCCAAGATGGCGGCCAGCGTGCCTACATAGATCCGTTTCGATTGGAGCACCTGGAGCAATTCGTTGCGGGAAGTGGCTTTTCCCGAAATATTTTGAAGCAGGCGGTCCCGGTAGGCTGCCCCGCAAGACAATTCCGAACCGATGCGGATGTATTCCTCGGGGCTTCCCACAGCAGCCTCGATAGCTTCGCAAAGTTCGTCCACAGCCCGGTTGGTATAGGCCAGGATCAGGATGTTCGTGTCCGGTTCGGAAAAATAGTTTTCAATCAGCCGGCGGGCATATATAGAGGTTTTTCCTGTGCCGGGAGGGCCTACGATCAGAAAGTAATCGCTTGCTGCTATGGCTTTTTCGATCACTTGTTCCTGTTTTCCCTCTTTGGATAATGCTTCCTGTTCGATGCCCTGAAAGCTTGACTCCGGAGGGCGAATGCCCAGCAGCAAGTTTCTCTTTTCGGGTGGGGAGGTGAGGAAGGCAAACAGGTTGCGGAACATCTGGTTGTAGCTGTGATCCATCACGTCGTGTTCGATGGCCCAATTCCGATGAGCACGGAAGTATTCTTCGTTCCGCTGCTTGTAACGGAACCTCACCACCACTTCTTTCGAGTCGATTTGGGCGATTGTTCCCTTCAGGATTTGTTTGTTGAGGACAGAATCTTCGTCCGAATCGTGCGGATACACCACGCAAATGTCCCCTTCCCTGAAATTGACAAACGGTTGCGCTTGGTGTTTGGTAAAACAAATCACCATCCCTCGCTCGTATTCTTGAATGTCGCGGATGGAGAGTTCGCTTATTAATTCAAAATTGGTTTGCCGCTGGCTGAATTCGCTTTTCCACAGGTCGGAAATTCCCGGTTTGGTGTCGGGTCCCAAATCTCCAGCTTTCAGGATATACAATTCCCGGGAAATAAAACTTACGAATCGCACAAAATAATCCATTTCCAGCGGAGATGCATGGTGGAAAATCTTCTGGTAATCCAACAATTGTTCCTCCACAAACTTCGGGGCATGGGGATAATTGTTGATGTCGAGCCAATCTTTCAAATAAGACAGCACGCCGTTTTCCTGCTCCATAAACAAATCGTGTTCCATGGCCACGATGCGGTTGCGAAGCTCCAGAATGTGTTTTTCCATCTTGCGGGAAGGGGCTGCCATGCGCATGTTGGTGCCGGGAATATCTGCTGCGGAATAGAGGATGGCGGGGAAAATCTGCCGGTTGTCGCAGGCAAAAGCTGTTTCGATAATCATCCGGTAGATGATGGTCTGCACCTCGTGGTTGGTGGCGATGCGTGCGTGGTCGGAAGTGGGGTAGGGCAGTCCCCCCGATTTGAGTTCGATGATGTGGTGCAATCCGTGTTCGTTTTCTGCGGGCTGAAGCAAGTCGAGCCTTCCCTGAAAGCCGTATTTTTCGCAGAAGAACGAAGGCTCCAGCGTACATTGCTTGATGGCGATCCCCGCTTTCTTGAAGTCTTCGGTCACCACCCGGCGGATGTGTTCGAAATGGGTCTCGGCTTTTGCCATGAATGCCAGGAAGTCTTCCCGGTGCAGGATGGCCTCGCAGCTCGTAAACTCAAACGGCATTTGCGTGAAAGCTTTCAGAAAGGTGTCCCGAAAAGATAGTTGCTGCGGATTTTCGGCATAAATGAGCTCGTCCAAAAAGAAGTTGGCCAAGTTTCCCAGCAAAATATAATGTGTGACACGGCTTTGTTCGAATTTGCGCTTGAAATAATGCAGGTGGTTGGCCCCATAATTGGGGAAACATTCCGCCAAGGCCGACACATCCAGCAGGTAATCGGGCTCCAGCACGAAGCTTTGCGGCACGATCCAGCCGTTGGCCTCGTCTTTTTTCGGATCTATCAGGTTGACTTGCGCACCTTCCCAAAACAATTCGGCAGAAGGCGTGAAGACATCGTTCACTTCCGGCACATCGTAGCGGACAAGCAATTCTCCCCATGCTTCTGAATCGGGAATGCAGGTTAAAAGTTTGCTCTCGATGTCATTCCGGATGATTTGCACCCGTAGCAACTTGGGCAAGGCTTCCGCATCCGCTGGTTCGACTTCTGTTTCAGCGCTTTTCTCTTCCCTCCGGTTGAGGTAAATGACGGCGAAAAATTCCTTCAGGGAATGCACGGCGGTCACCCAATCTTTTTGGTAGAGGATGTTTTTATCGTCTTTCTGGAGGAAGCGTCCCTTGATGCGCAAGCGGTGGAGTTGCCGTTCCAAGGTTTGGCTCAGCTCGTGCTTCTGGCTCAGAAACACCAGGCGTGAAAAACAAGAAGGGAATTGCAACGGTTCGTCTTGTGTGAACTCGTAGCAATTCCTTTCGAGGATATATTTTAGGGCAATGTATTTTTCCCGAACCGGAAGAGCCAGCTCGGCAAGCTCTTCTATTTCGGCGATCTTTTCTTTGTATGAAGCAATTCGATCAGTCTCTGACATTCACACTCAGGTCGTTGTAGAACTCGATTTGGATGCCGCTCCGAACCGGATACCCGTTTTTGTCGTACACAAATCCGCTCACGATGATGTCATGCTTGCCTGTAGCCCTCATCTGGGTAAATGCCTTGTACATGAAGTTGTAGAAGTCGCGGCTCTCCCGGGAGTCGATCAACACGAAGTACTCTTTGTCCTCATAGACCGGTATATCTGCGAAGTCATATTTTCCCACGCCGGCAACGTCAAGGCGCAGGCCGTTGATGACGTCTCCACGTAAGAAATCGCCCGTAATTTTAATGAAAGAACGCTCCATGTAGTAATCGTTGATGAAGCTGGCATAGTCGCTGAGGCTGATGTCGTCGGGATAAAGAATCTTTCCGGTTTCAAAATAGCCTGAGTTGGCTGTCTGGGTGTTGAAAGTGTAGTCTAAGGTGCCGCTGACCCAGCTGTCTTGTTGGCATGACGACAAAATCAGACTCAAAGTGGCTATCAGCATAAGAGGGAATGTCTTTTTCATAATCTTGGGAGAATTAATGATTACGTAATTATATTCGGTTTTTTAAAGTTAATCACTTTACAGGATAGACGTTTTAGCCTCGATGTTTGTTACAGGCCTTAACTTAATCTAACAATTTCAAGGCTTTTTCCATGTCTTCGGGCGTGTCTATTCCGATGGTTTCCACTTCGGTGAACCCAACTTTGACCTTGTAGCCGTTCTCGATCCAGCGAAGCTGTTCCAGCGATTCCGCCTTTTCGAGAGTGGACTGAGGAAGCTGCGTGATTTCGGGCAACACGTCGCTGCGGTATGCATACATCCCGATGTGCTTGTAGAAAGTCTGTTTGTCGAGCCATTCCGTATGCTTGAAATCCCGCACGTAAGGGACGATTGACCGGCTGAAATAGATGGCTTCCTGATTTTTGTTAATGACCACTTTGGGCGAGTTGGGATTGAACAGTGCCTCAAACCCGTCCTCCTTGCGGAAAGGTTTCACCAAGGTGGCTATCTGCACCGAAGTGTCCGTGAAGCATTCCATCAAGGTCTTGATCTGTGAAGGATGGATAAACGGCTCGTCTCCCTGCACATTGACGATCACGTCCGAATCCTTGGCTACCATGTTAAATGCCTCGTGGCAGCGGTCGGTTCCGCTTCTGTGCATCGCGGAGGTCATCACGGCATTTCCGCCAAACGATTGGACGGTTTCCCGGATCCGTTCGTCATCCGTTGCCACCCACACATTGTTGATGACCTGCTTCACCTGTTCATACACCCGTTGGATCATCGGCTTGCCTTTCATGTCGGCCAGCGGTTTGCCCGGAAAGCGGCTGGAGGCATATCGAGCCGGAATGATAGCGGTAAATTTCATGTAATTCCTGTTTGTTGACAAAAATAGGTGTTTTAACCAAACAAACCAAACTTGGGGAACGAATTCCGGTCGTTTGTTTTTTTCGAT
>MKRS01000686.1 GCA_001897035.1 Bacteroidales bacterium 45-6 | reverse complement strand
ACTTGGAGTAAGTGTGGACAGCGAGCAATCTCATCAAAAGTTTATTGCGAAGTATGAATTGCCTTTTGACCTGATTGCCGACACTGACAAGACATTGGTGAATCTCTTTGGCGTTTGGGCCGAGAAAACCATGGCTGGACGTAAATATATGGGAATTCTTCGTACTACTTTTATCGTGGACGAAAACGGTGTAATCCAGGAAATAATTGGTCCAAAATCAATTAATACAAAAGAACATGCCGAGCAGATTCTTGAAATAAAATAAAAATAACACAATAAAAAAACAATCAAAAAATAGTTTATGGCGGAAGAACAGAAAGCTACACCAAGCAACGAAAAATTAAAGGCCCTTTTGGCCGCAACGGACAAAATAGAAAAAAACTTCGGCAAAGGTTCCATCATGAAGATGGGCGATGAAAAAGTGGAAGACGTAGCCGTTATTCCAACTGGCTCTATCGGATTGAATGTGGCATTGGGTGTCGGAGGGTATCCCCGCGGGCGCGTGATTGAAATATTTGGCCCGGAATCGTCGGGTAAAACCACTTTGGCCATCCACGCCATTGCAGAAGCCCAGAAAGCAGGAGGTATCGCAGCTTTCATCGACGCAGAACATGCCTTCGACCGCTTTTACGCAGAAAAATTGGGCGTGGACATCGACAACCTGTGGATCTCGCAGCCCGACAGCGGCGAACAAGCCTTGGAAATCACTGAACAACTGATCCGCTCATCGGCTATCGACATCATCGTCATCGACTCGGTGGCTGCACTCACGCCAAAAGCTGAACTGGAAGGCGAAATGGGCGATTCCAAAATGGGGTTGCAAGCCCGATTGATGTCGCAGGCTTTGCGCAAGCTCACTGGAACAATCAGCAAGACAAACACGACCTGCATCTTCATCAACCAGTTGCGCGACAAGATCGGCGTGATGTTCGGAAATCCTGAAACAACCACCGGGGGGAACGCTTTGAAGTTTTACGCTTCCGTGCGCCTCGACATCCGTAAAATCGGACAATTGAAAGACGGCGACGAAGTGAAAGGCAGCTCTACCCGCGTGAAAGTGGTGAAAAACAAAGTAGCACCTCCTTTCCGCAAAGCGGAATTCGACATCATGTACGGAGAAGGAATTTCCAAGAGCGGAGAAATCATCGACTTGGGTTCCGAACTGGGCATTATCAAGAAGAGCGGTTCGTGGTATAGCTACAACGACACCAAAATCGCCCAGGGCCGCGATGCCGCAAAACAAGTGGTGAAAGATAATCCCGAATTGGCGGAAGAACTCGAAGGTTTGATTTTCCAAGCATTGAAAGACAAGGCATAAACATTCCTGAAAAATTTGCATAAAGAAAAGCATGGATTTTATATGAATCCATGCTTTTTGCATTTTAGACATGATTAAAAGATAGAATGCCTCTAACAAAAAAAAGAGACCTCCCCTATTCGGGAAAGTCTCTCTATTGAATTTATGGTTTCGCTTGATATTACATCATGCCACCCATTCCACCGCCCATTGGAGGCATGGCAGGAGCAGGATTGTCTTCTTTCTTCTCAGCGATAATGCATTCGGTAGTCAAGAACATGCCTGCAATAGAAGCCGCATTTTCAAGAGCCACACGAGTCACTTTCGTTGGGTCGATCACACCTGAAGTCACCAAGTCTTCGTAAATGTCCAAGCGGGCATTGTAACCGAAGTTTCCTTTTCCTTCACGCACCTTCTGAACCACAACCGCACCTTCTTTGCCGGCGTTGTTCACGATCTGGCGAAGAGGTTCTTCGATGGCACGTTTCACGATTTCGATACCCGTGGTTTCGTCTTCGTTCTCGCCTTTCAATCCTTCCAACGCTTCGATAGCACGGATGTAAGCGGTACCACCACCAGGAACAGTTCCTTCTTCCACAGCTGCACGAGTTGCAGAAAGGGCATCGTCCACGCGGTCTTTCTTTTCTTTCATTTCCACTTCAGAAGGAGCACCTACGTAAAGCACTGCAACGCCACCGGCCAATTTCGCCAAACGTTCCTGCAATTTTTCGCGGTCGTAATCAGAAGTAGTCTTCTCGATTTGAGTTTTGATTTGTCCCACACGAGCAGCGATAGCATCTTTGTCGCCAGCACCGTTCACGATGGTTGTATTGTCTTTGTTGATAGTCACTTTATCAGCAGTTCCCAACATTTCCAAGGTGGCAGCTTCCAATTTCAAGCCTTTTTCTTCGGAAATAACCACACCGCCTGTCAAAGTGGCAATATCTTCCAACATTTCCTTACGACGATCTCCAAATCCTGGAGCCTTCACGGCAGCAATCTTTAATCCTGCGCGCAAACGGTTCACCACCAATGTTGTCAATGCTTCCGATTCGATATCTTCAGCAATAATCAAAAGCGGTTTTCCTGATTTCAATGCAGCTTCCAGAATAGGAAGAATATCTTTCAACACAGAAATTTTCTTGTCATAGATCAGGATGTATGGGTTTTCCAAGTTGGCTTCCATTTTTTCCGTGTCAGTCACAAAATAAGCGGAGATGTATCCCCTGTCAAACTGCATACCTTCCACTACGTCCACGTAAGTTTCAGTGCCTTTTGCTTCTTCCACGGTAATCACCCCTTCTTTTTTCACTTTGCCCATGGCTTCGGCAATCAGCTTGCCGATTTTTTCGTCTCCGTTGGCAGAGATTTTTGCCACATGTTCGATTTTTTGCAGATCGTCACCCACAGCCACAGATTGCGACTTCAAGCTGGCAACAACTTTTTCCACCGCCTTGTCGATACCACGTTTCAAATCCATTGGATTAGCTCCGGCAGTCACGTTTTTCAAGCCTACCCCGATAATGGATTGAGCCAGAACGGTAGCAGTAGTTGTTCCATCACCAGCATCGTCGTTGGTTTTGGAAGCCACTTCCTTCACCAATTGCGCACCCATGTTTTGGAAGGCATCTTCCAGTTCCACTTCTTTGGCCACAGTCACACCGTCTTTGGTGATGTGAGGCGCACCGAATTTCTTTTCGATAATCACGTTGCGTCCTTTTGGACCAAGGGTTACTTTCACTGCATTTGCCAATGCGTCCACGCCTGCTTTTAGCTGATCGCGAGCTTCAATATTAAATTTAATTTCTTTAGCCATAATTTATTGTCAATTTTTGTCCGATTAAATATTCCGGAAATTGTTTAATAAATGATTTTTGTTAATTCTCAAATGTTGAATTGTAGAAATCAAAGGATTGCCAAAACATCTGATTGACGCATAATCAGGTATTTGTCTGAATCGAGTTCAATTTCAGTTCCGGCATACTTACCATAAAGCACCTGATCGCCTGTTTTCAAGACCATCTCTTCATCCTTTGTTCCACCACCAACGGCAACAACTTCACCTTTCAACGGTTTTTCTTTCGCTGTGTCGGGAATAATGATTCCACTTACGGTTTTTTCTTCTGCCGCAGCTGGCTTAATAAGCACTCTGTCTGCTAAAGGTTTAATGTTCATAGCTCTACAATTTTTAATTGTTATATGATTAATGTTGATGTTAAATTTTACACCGTCACCATAGCGAAATTCGTGCCAAACCGAAAAATGACAGAAATGCAGTGACACGATAAGACAAGTTGACAGTGAAACCGGAAGCATACCTTTTTTCCCCTTCAAAAGTAGAATCTAAGATAAAATACGTACTTTTATGTTTTTATTTATCATTATACAGAACATAATTTATGAAACAACTACTATTGTGGGCCACTGCCTCCGTATTGATGCTGACTTCCTGCGGGAAGGGTACTTCTTTTGCAGTGAAAGGAAAGCTCACCGATAAATCTCTCGACGGCAAAGTGCTGTTGCTCCAAAAAATGAATTTTGAGACAGGCGAAACAAAAGTCTTGGACTCCACCGTTGTGAAAGGGGATGAATTCCAATTCAAAGGTGAGGCCAAAGAAGAACCTGATTTCAATGTAATTACACCCAAAGTGCCGGACGGCAAAACTCCCTCCATGACCTTCGTGCGCGAACCCGGCGACATTGTCATCGAAGAGAAGGCGCAGCAAGGCTACACGGTGTCAGGCACCAAGACCAACGACCAGTTCCAGAAAATGCAGTCGGATGTACTCGCCCTGCAGCAAAAAGCCTCGCAAGTGACAACGCAGGAGCAACAGGAGGCACTCATCAAACAGATTGTAGGCGTGGTGTTTGCCTATGCCAAAGAAAACATGCAGAACCCCACCGGCGAGCAATTGTTTGGCTCGATCGCTTACCAGCTGACTTCGACGCAATTGAAGGAGCTTCTCACAAACGCTCGTCCGGCATTCACCCAAAAGGAACAAGTGAAGATGTTGCAGAAGTCTGTCGAAGCAAAAGAAAAAATGCTATCCAGCAACCAATACCAGGATGTGGAAGTGGTGGATGTGAACGGCGCAAAAGTATCCTTGTCGGCCTACGTGGGCAAGTCGAAATATGTATTGGTGGACTTTTGGGCATCGTGGTGCCGGCCTTGCATCGAAGAAATGCCACACGTTGTGGCTGCTTATGCCAAATTCAAGTCGAAGGGACTCGAAGTAGTGGGCATTTCGGTGGACAAAGACAAGGAAAGCTGGCTGAAAGCAGTGGCTGAAAACAGGATGTCGTGGATACAACTGAACGATGCCAACGGCAACGCTTCCCAAATCTATGCCGTACAGTCGATTCCGTTCACTTTGCTGATCGACCAAACCGGCAAGATTGTTGCACAAAACTTAAGGGGAGAAGCCTTGGAGGCCAAATTGAGCGAATTGCTGCCCTAAACGAGGAAAACCCCGCGATGTCACCAATTGTAAAAAGACAGTCGACCACCCTCATAAGGCGGACAAAACCTATCGGCCGACAGATTTTTTTGTAAATTTGCCTTATGACGACAAACGAAAAAAACAATAATCCTTTAGGGGAAGTTTTTGGCTTCCCAATAATCAATGAAACGGTAAAAGCAAAAAGATACCGTGACAAGAAACTGTGCCCATTTAATAATAAAGTCCCTAACTGCACAAAAGACAAGGCAAACGATCCCTTAGGAGTTTGCAGTGTTTTTCATAACAATAATCCGGTTATCACTTGCCCAACAAGATTTCGGGAAGACTGGTTGATAATTGAAAATGCTGCGAAATTCGCTTTTGACGAAAAGACCAAATGGACTTCACTCTCTGAAATTAGACTTCTTGATAAAAATGGTCAGTCTGCCGGCAACATCGATTTTGTCTTAGTAGCATACAACGACAAAGGACAATTGATTGATTTCGCATCCCTTGAAGTCCAAGGCGTTTACATATCAGGCAATCTGCGCAATCCATTCGATAGTTACATCAACAAACCATCAAATAAATTCACTTGGACAGCAGGCTATAATTCACCTAAGCCTGACTATCTTTCTTCATCAAGAAAGCGGCTAATTCCACAAATGTTATACAAGGGTGGCATCTTTCAAACCTGGAAAAAGAAACAAACAGTTGCTCTTCAAAAATCTTTCTTCGACACATTACCGTCACTGCCAACAGTC
>MKRS01000685.1 GCA_001897035.1 Bacteroidales bacterium 45-6 | reverse complement strand
GCTGCCGGGCGGTTGTTGGCCGAGTCCCAGTAGAGCTGCACGAAAGGCGATTGCCCATAAGAGTGGTTCAGCACCAAGTCCATGATGACTGCGATTCCGCGGCGATGACATTCGTCGATGAAAGCTTTGTAGGTGTTTTTGATGCCGTAATATTTGTCCACGGCAAAGTAGAACGAAGGGTTGTATCCCCAGCTGTTGTTTCCTTCAAATTCGTTCACCGGCATCAGCTCAATGGCGTTGATACCCAGCGATTGGAGATAGTCAAGTTTGCTTTTTACGGCATCAAAACTGTGCAAGGAAGTGAAATCGCGTACAAGCAATTCGTAGATCACCAATTTGTCTTTTGGCGGCAAGTTGAAATTTGTGGTTTGCCACTGATAAGGGGTTTGACCTGTTTGTAGAACAGATACAATTCCTGTTGTTTTTCCCGTAGGATAGCTTTTCAAATCGGGGTAAACCGAAGATGGAATATACGAATCGTTCCAAGGGTCAAGCACTTTTTCGGTGTAAGGATCGGCGATCCGCAGGCTTCCGTCCACGAGGTATTGAAAAGCATATTCTTGCCCGGGAGTCAATCCGGTGAGGGTTATCCACCAATAATCACCATCTTTGTTAAGCATGTAGTTGTTAGACAACGCCCAATTGTTGAAGTCGCCCAACGCAAACACCGATGATTTTCCCGGAGCATACAGCACAAGCGTGGCGGTGGTGTTGTCGATGAGGTTGATTCCAGCGCGAGTTCCGCTCGGTCTCGGAGCATTCACCTGCGCTTTGGTGACATACACGTTCACCGTGTCGCTGGCCATGCTTGTTCCGCTTCCGGCTTGCACCACCATCTGGAAATTTCCTTCCTCGTTGAATGTCTGGTTGAAGTTCAACGATGTGGCAGATGCGGCGGTAGCGATGGATGTGCCATTCATCAGCAGGCGCAAATCGGTGGCGATGGAGCTTGTGGCCGAAAATGCCAATGCGCTTCCCTTCGAAATCGTCTGGTCGGTTGCGGGAGAAGTAAAAGCCACATTCAGCCCCGTAGAATAGACATTGACAAATATATCTTTTCCGGCATCCTTGCCTTCCACCGAACCTGTGGAGTTGCGGAAAACAAAGGCAAGTTTGAGAATCGTTTCGTTGGACGGAACACTATAAAAAGTGCGGATGTCGGGGGAAATAGTCAATTGCCATTTCTTGTTTCCCAACGAAGTCATTTTATACTTGGTGGCGTTGTTGAGCCAAGTGGTGGCGTATTTCCAATCGGAACCCGAGGTGCTTTTGTCGGTAATCACACCGGTGTGGGCGTAAACGTCCGTTCCGCTGTAAGTGGCCAACCCGCCGGATGCAAGGGATGCGTCGAAAATGATGTTGACTGCCCCGTTCGCCGTTGGGAAAGCCGGATCGGAAGTCACAATTTGCGACCAAGATCCGCTGCACGCACAAATGAAAAAGAGAACGATGGATACAATTTTTTTCAACATATCGGATACATTCAAAATTTGATTAACTTCCCAACTGGAAGATATGGGCGGGGAGCATTTTCGGAGAATCTGCATCCCGCCCAATCTAATCAGTCTAAAGGGTCATGAACTTCTTTAATTTTTGGTGACGGTGCAATAGCTCGTCTCGTCGTTGATCAGGTAGAGCTTCACCGTATAATTTCCGGCTGCGCTCACCGAGAGGTTGCTTCCATTTTGAGTCAGATGGTCGGTGGTGCCGCCCACGTTGATCTCCCATCCGTCATTGGCCCGGAATTTGAACTCGCCCGCTGACAAGTTGGTCGTTACATTCCACGAGTTGTCCGCTTGGTTATACGTCATGGCCGTGCTGGTGTCCCATCCGCCGGCAGTGGCAGCACCGATCAATCCCCAGTTCGTAGCCACTACGGAGTAGCTCATGTCGTTCAAATTGGCTTTGATGAAGTAGAATCCAGCCGATGCAACTGACAGATTGCCTCCTCCCGTATCCAGCTTGCCGTTGGCGGTACCGTAATTAGTATGTGCCCAATCGGGAGCCGAAGTCAATTTGAACTCGCCTGTCAGATACGAGAATCCTGTATAAATCAAGTCCATATTGGCTGAATACAACTTGGTGGATGTCGCTGGCGTCCAACTTGGTGTGCACCGGGTGTCCACAAATATGGACTGATTTGGCCAAGCAATTCAACGGTATATTTTGAGGTCATCATGTTGAGGGTCACTTTCACCCATTGAGCCGTGGCAATCACGATACTGCCGCTGTTGCTGGTGGTCAAATCGCCCGTGAGGTCGGTCGTCCCATCTGTTTTAGCACCCACCACACCTGTCCATACATTGTTTTGAACCTGCGAAAGCAAGGATTTCGGCACAAACTTAATCATGGTGTTGTTGGCTGTGGTTTGGAATGTGAGGGTGAAAATAGGATCATCATACACATTTTCGCTGCTGTGGTTGAACACCGTCATATTGGCTACATCCCACGAACTTCCGGCATTTTTCACCAAGGAATATGCCTCGTCAATGGTTACGTCAAGCGGAATGGGCGTTACTTTCGTAGATCCGAAATTGAAGTAGTCTCCATATTGGATGCGAGAAGTGCCTTCTACGATGTAGGCTTTGCAACGGACATAAACGTCCTTTTGTGCGGGTGAATTTCCGAATATAGTGCGGAATGCAGTATTCAAATCTGCTACTTTCAATTGTGAACCTGTTCCGGCATCCATTTCCGCCACTTTGGCAAAATCGGCTGTCTTCGAAATTTCCAAGGTGTATTCGATCTTGGATTTTGCGTTCAGTTCAGGAGAGGCTGTTGCTTCAATAGCCTTCAAGGTGTCTGTCACCGCAAAATTGGCAAGACTGAGCGCATTGTTGAAGTTGCTTCCCAGCTTGAGGGTCAATCCTTCGAAACTTTGTGCCCCTTCCTGCGGATTGCTTTGCGGGGAAATGCCTTCGTTGAAATCTTCGTTGCACGAGGTGAATCCAATAAATAGCAACGACAGTATATATATTAATTTTTTCATCTTTCTAAATCAATTAATGAGTTATCTCTGACTATTTAATGCTACCTGTGCCTGCCAAAATATTGAGATGGACTTTTTGTCCGGCTTTGCAACCCACACGGGTTTGGTCGCCACCATTGGCACGATACGCTATTTTACCATCCAAAACAATGAATTCAGATCTCCACCAGTCGGTGCTTGGAATCACAACGCACATGCGCAGGTTGGCAGCATCCGAGCCATCGCAATCAGCTGCCAGAGCAGGTGATACAAACTCTCCGTCGGAAGTTGTTGGAACGGTGAATTTCCAGTTGTCGTCAGCACTCCAGATGCCGCCGTTAGCTGCTCCGAAAATATAGACATTGGGGGCAAGGAAATCAAGTGTATAAGTGTAGGATCGGCCTACGATATTGGTGGTCAGTACCACTAGACGCCAGCCTGTTTCGCCAAACACGATGCTTTTGTCGCTGCTTGCCGTATAGGAAATGCCATTGATGGTGACATTATCGGCTACTCCGAACTGGTTGTTATCCCATGCCTTGGCCGCATTGAATTTCATGCCTTTGTCTTTTTCACACCACAGCAATGCCCAGAATTTGCCGGCCGTTCCATTAACAGGAATCATCGAGAACGATTTTGACCAATCCCAAGATGCAAAATCGCCTATCGCATACATATTTTCTGGCATAACCAATGGATCCAAAGCAAAATAACTAAGCACTTTAGGCAAAGTAATTACATTTGACAAAGCCGTGTAGCCATTTGGCGCATTTGGAATGGATGCACTCAGGCGGATGTAAACGGGGAAATCGGTAGTAGGAAAATCTTTTTCGTATTCAATTCCGAGCAAGGGAACAATAGCTCTGGCCAATTCAATAGCGGGAACTTCCATCCGCGCCATGGTGTAGGTGGTTGGCAAAGTGGTGAAGTCCGAAAAATCGGCTTTCGTAGCCACTTGAACGGAATACACAACTGGGGCAGAATAGCCATAGTTAGGCTGCGAGCAAGTGAGCAAAACGGTGTTCGCTTCCTTCAGGTTGTATTCGCCGCTTGCATAGCGGGGTGTGTTGAGCACAAATTCGGTGGGAGTTTCAAGTGTAGGGTTTGATTCCCGGTCTGACTCGCAGGAAGAGAAAGCCAACAGCCCCATGATAAAACTCAATATATAATTCAAATTTTTCATACGATTTGTTTTTTAGTGGAATGTTTTTTCTAGTATCCCAAAAGGAACTGGTTATCTGTACAATTCGTTTTGTACCAAAGCCGGATTACCCGTCAAATGCTTCGTGCTGATAGGCAAAAGCTCGTATTTTTTGTCGATATCGACACCGTCCTTCGCACCACCTTTCCAAGCCCAGTTATAACCTTTGGCAAATTTTCCGAAGCGGATCAAATCTGTGCGGCGTTGAGCTTCCCAATAGAGTTCCCGGCCTCTCTCGGCCAAAATATCGTCTAATGTGACATAAGATGCGGGGGATAACCCCGTTCTTGCATGGGCATGAACCTTGTTGAAATCAATCAAAGCATTGGCGGCGTCACCCATTCTAAGTTCGGCTTCGGCTTGAATCAAAATCACGTCCGCCAAACGAAAAAGAGGAAAATCGGTGTCCACCCATTGGCCTATTCCATTTGGGTTTTCCGCACCATTCCAACCTCTATTCGTAAATTTCATCACCGACCACCCCTTTTCGAAGTTATTTAGTTCGGTCATGTTTTGATCCCGTTTGTCGGTGAAGAACAATGCCCGTTTGTCGTTCGAGGCGAAGAGGTTAGTCAATTGTTGGGTGGCTCTGTTGCCTGCCCAGGAGGCATTGAAGTCCAGCAACGCACCCGTCATGTCGCCGGATGTGGAAGAAGCCATCACAAAGGTCATTCCACCCCAATCCTGGGCTTGGGTGAAGTCGTAAGGCAGAGCGAGAATAATTTCTTTCGACCGGCTGTTGTCCGCACAGAACAAGTTCTGATACGTTGATTCGAGCGCAAGTCCTGAATATGAGGTAACTTTCTTCGCGTAAGTGAGCGCATCGCTCCAACGGGCTTTGCCGGTGTAAACTTCTGCGTTCAGGTATAGTTTCGCCAACAGGGTTTGCACCAATTGGTTTGTAACTAATCCATAAGTAGAATTCACAGAATAATCCTTCAGAAGTCCGCCCTTTTCAACGTCAAGCAGTTCGCTCTCAATCCAATTGAACAATCCTTCACGTCCCAATTGTTTGGGAAGTTCGGTCACCGCTTGGTCTTCTGTCACCCAACCTGGATTTCCATACACATCCAGCAGGAAGAAGTAGTTCATCGCCCTCAATGTGCGTACTTCTGCTCTCATGCGATCAAGGTCGGTAACTTGCACTACTGGCATTTTTGTGTTTTTTAAAAATTCGTTAGCGAACACGATATTCAACATGCAACGTTGGTAAAGCATGTATCCTATATAGTTATCGGGTTTCAAGATTGTCTGCGAATAAAATTTTTCATCATTGTCGCTCCAGGCACACTTGGCTTCATCGGAAGTAAGTTCCTGTATATTGAAATAGGTGCGCAGGAAGTT
>MKRS01000684.1 GCA_001897035.1 Bacteroidales bacterium 45-6 | reverse complement strand
GCAATCATGCTGGTTTTCGGGTGGTGCAGGCTCTATAAGAAATTAGCTCCGTCCCCCTGTCAAAGTAAATGCAAAAATAAATTGTCGTATTTTTAAATGCGAGACATAGCCTTTAGCTATTGGCTGATTGCTTATACATTTCACGACAACAAATCATTCTTATTACTTATTTACTCTTCTTTTTCTGTTTTGAGTTGCAGGGCAGTTTGTTTAGCCGACGGAACTTTTGGCAGTGCCAATTTCTACCGTGATGCTATCAAACTGCCCTGTGGTTTTCACTCCTTCACCAGCACGATCATCTCCGAAAATTTCTTGATGAGGTCGATGAAAGATGCTTTTAGCCCGATATAATCTTCGGCATCATAGATGTTCTTCTTGAGTTGGTAGCTTGCCGTCAGATAGATTTTGTCTTCGCGCTGCTCGGCATTGTAGGTGTAGGTGAGAAGGGCATTGTCAACATGGTTGTTTTCCGGAAGGAATTCCACTTTGTATCCTTTGGGGATGGATACGTTCGCGGAATAAAATTCACCCCGGATATACACCATGTCGATGGGCAATGTCCGTTTGGTCTGCTTGAAGGGATTTTGATGAATGTTGAGGTAGCAAAACGGTTGGACAAAGAGTTTGCCGTCATTGTTTTCTATTCCGTTTGAATAATGGAACGAGAAGGAAAAAGGCTTGCCCGACTGTTTGTCTTCAATCTGTTTCACTTCCGAGACTTCTATTTTGTATTTATCCTTCAGGTAATGGATAAGATTCTCGGGCCGTCCCAAGTAGGCTGTCCTCAATTTGTAGCTTTCGTTGCCGACGCCAGCAAAAGAGATTTCAGCATTTGCTTTTTTGGCAATAGGATCGATGGTGATGTCGAATTTTTTCTGTGATATGGAGATCGTTTTTTGCCGGGTGATGGCCCATTCTTCGGTTTTTGGCTTGATGACCAATCCCCTCACGTTGATGCAGCGTTCGGGCAAGTCGCTGTAATGCAGCAAAGGTTCTGTTCCGTCAATAAACGAGATTTTGTCTCCTGTTTTCACCTCGGCAATCACGTAGTTGAAAAATTGCTGGAACGGGTGCCCTTGGCTGATGGCTCCGTTCTCCCGAGTACTCAGGATGACAGGGTAAACTTCTATTCCGGCCGCCTTGAGCAGCCCGATCAGGAACAAGTTGATGTTGCCCACATTTCCCTTTTGCTGTTTCAGGAAGTCTGACAAATTCAAGCGGGCAAATTCTCCGTAATGTTCGTCCCAGCTGTATTTGGCCTTGACATATTCCGTGATGGTTTCTGCTTGCTCTTCGGGCGATTTCCCCGCCAGGTTGAGCGCAGGTAATATTTTTTTTGCCTCTTTTTCAACGTTCTTGAGGTATTTCCCGAAATCTTCGTCTTTCAGGAAATCGTCGCACATGTCTGGCCAAGTAGTCATGATGTCTTTCTTTCCGCCCGTGGGATAATAGATGGTAGATAGCTGGAAATTGAGATTTACCATGTAGTCGTCTGGCGAGGTGATGTATTCCTCGTCTTTGAAGGCCGGGAGGTTGACCATGCCGAAGTCATAGACCATCTCCTTGTAGGTGAGGTTGCCAAATCGGCGTTCTTCTGTGTCCGATTCCGACTTGAACACGTCCAATTTGGTGATTCCTTTGGCAATGTAGGTGTAGGCGTAGTAAGGTATCGCCTTGTATGTCAGGTTGCTCATCACGACAGGTATTTTCCGTTGAAAGTTCCACTCCCTCATGTTGAAGAAATACGGGGTTTCGATGGTGTAGGTGATTTCGACGATGGAGCCTACCCGCACATTCGACAAGGCTATTTTCTTTAGCCGCACTCGTTCGTTGACCTTTTCGTCGTACACATTTTTCGGATCTAAGCTGGTCTTTGTCAGGCTTCCTCCCTCCATGTTGTAGGTTGTTGCGTTTATCCGGTACACCGATTCCCAGTCCTGGTCGCCAGTGTAATATGGTATTTCGAAGTTGGCGTAGGCAGTTCCGGCCTCTTTCAGTATTTTTATTTTTGTTTTTCTGGTCATGTACAGCTTGAATCTTCCGGAGTTGTCGTCCCCTTGAAAGAAATAATCCCCCAGGTCGTAGAAGACCACTGCCTCGGCATCCGGATCCTGCGGATATTCTTTCATATCCATTTCATATTGGGTGATTTTCCCGAATTCCGTCGAATAGTTCTTTTGGGCGTATCCTAAAAAGCTGACTGTAAGCAAGATTAAACTCAGGTAGGCTGTTCTCATAATATTTCGGCATAAATAGTTTGGGATTCCAAGTTCCTTATGGTCTGTATAAATTCGTAAAAACTTTTGTAGTCTTTCAGGTCAACCTTTCCGGAGCGGACGAAGAGGTTCTTTGTACAAGTCAGCGTGTTCTGCCCGATTGCAAATGAAATAGAATAGAACCCGTACTTAGACTCTATGGTCGTGTTGGACGGCGCTTTGGATATGCTTTTGTTCCCAAGGCGATAGACGATGGTGTCCGAATAGCATTCCGGATAATCGAACTC
Source organism: Bacteroidales bacterium 45-6 (assembly GCA_001897035.1). Taxonomy (GTDB): domain Bacteria; phylum Bacteroidota; class Bacteroidia; order Bacteroidales; family Dysgonomonadaceae; genus UBA1309. Next base: position 3,028 of record MKRS01000684.1, on the reverse strand, counting down.
GACTCCCGACTTCCGTTTTTCGGGCGTTTCATACAACGGCAAGCTGGCTGGGAAGGGGCGAATGCGCAGGTTCTTCCCATATATTTGGACTGCGTTTTCGACACGTACTTTTGCGTCGAACTCAACTTCTGCGGTCTCCTTGTCTTTCTTCCGGATGGAGTATTCCAATAGCTCCGACGAGGAGGGCATGATGCTGTTGCGGATGTAGATATCCATCTGATTGCGGTTTATGCCGTTTGACATTGCATCGAAATATTCGTACTTGTCGCCTCTGAGCAAGGATCTGATGGTGACTTCGGATTGATTGGCATCCACCTCGAACGTGCTTGAACACCTGACGTCGCTTTCTTTCAGGGCGGGTGTATGTCCGATGCGGCTGTTGTTCTCATCCACAATTAGCACCGGGCGGTCTTGCGTGAAAGTGCCCAAATACCCGAATGGCGTGTTTTTAGATGTGCATTCCAAGAAAACGGTGTCTTTTTCCAATGGAAGGCAGAGTATCACGTGGTTGAACTCCGGAAAAGGGAAGCTCGTGTCTGTCTTCGGTAAGTTTTCTCCTGCAAGCACAAGGGCGGGAAAAGACGGGATGCCTGCGTATTTCAGCATTGCCTGCATGAAATAGGTCAATGCCTTGCAGTCCCCGTATTTGTTTTCACTCACATAACTTGCGGGATAAGTCTGGAAGCCTCCCAGTTTCAGGCTCACGTTGATATACCTGGTGTAGTCCTGCAAATACTGGTACAGGATCTTAGCTTTTGTTTTGGAGTCGGATATTCCGTTCATGAGCGACGTGATTTTGCCTTGTTCGGTAGGAGGAAGGTCGTCGCGGCCCTTGTTGAGGCGGTACACCCAGTTGCCATAACTTTGCCAGCTATCGAAGCTACCCGCTACCCCATACTTGAAATTGCTTGGCGCTACTCGGATGATAGGTTCGTCGCCTTTCGTTTTCGAACAATTTATTTCCTTGTTTTCCAATGGAATGTAGCTATATTTCCATGAATATTTCTGGACAGTCCCGCTTTTTGTAATTTCGGGCGATACCACGTTCACCTCTTGGTGTTTGAGGCTTTCGTTAGTTGGAAGTTCCACGGTCAACGTTCCGGAATGAACAGGTTCGTCCATCATCCTGCCATCCACGCCGCAGGCTCCGAACGATCTCGAATAGTTGATCCGATAGGAATAGCCTATTTTGTAGGGATACTCATGGAATTTTAATGAAAAATACTTGATGAAATTGTCCCCAAAGAAGACGGATTCCGAGTTGTAGTTCCTGTCCTTCACATCTTTCAGGTTCAGTTTGCGGATAATGTTTCCCTCCATGTCCTCGATCCAGCCGGCCTCTATCGAAAGTTTGTCTCCTTTGGAATAGGCTATGCTGATGTCGTCTTCTCCTTGCCTGTTGTTGATCTGGATTATTAATGTGTCAGTTTCGGTGACTTTGTCTCCTTTGATTTGGTAGTACTCTGCCTTTTTCACAATTTCCCGGTTGAAGGTCTGGCAATACCCCGAAAACGAGATCAATAGTAAAAAGAAAGCAAGTAGATGAGTATTCATAAAGCTCGTTATTTGACTTTTTATGCAAATATATTAATAAATGTATAGGCGTAAAACGTTTGGCAATAAAAAAGCAGATAATTAAAAATTACCTGCTTCCTACTTATAATTAAAGGTTGTTCCCTTCTTTTTAAGAAAAGAGTATAGTCCGGTTGCGGTAAACCAAGATTCTTCGGTTGATGTGGCTTTCGATAGCCCTCGAAAGAACGATCTTCTCCAAGTCTTTTCCTCGTTGAACCAAATCTTCCACCGAGTTCTTATGGCTGATGCGGGTCACATCCTGTTCGATGATAGGCCCTGCGTCCAGATCCGTGGTCACGTAGTGGCTTGTCGCCCCGATGATTTTCACGCCCCGTTCGTAAGCGGCGTGGTAGGGCTTTGCCCCAACGAATGCAGGTAAGAACGAGTGGTGGATGTTGATGATCTTGTTCGGATATTGATTGATGAAATTCTCCGACACGATCTGCATGTAGCGAGCAAGCACAATGAAGTCGATCTTTTTTTCTTTCAACAACGCTATTTGTTGCGCCTCTATCTCCGCCTTGTTGTCTTTTTTCACGTCGAAGACATGGAAATCTATGCCAAATTTTTCAGCCACCCAGCGCAAGTCTTCGTGGTTGCTTATAATAATAGGAAGCTCCACATTCCATTCGCCGGCAGTGTAGCGTGCAAGGATGTCGAACAGGCAATGCGAATGCTTCGAAACAAAGAGGGCCATTCTTGGAATGTCGTCACTGAAATAGAGCCGGAAAGTCAATTGTAGCTTTTGAGCATACAGGGTTTGGAAATAATCCTCGATTTTTTCTCTGGGAATCAGAAAATTTTCCAAATCCCATTCCACCCGCATGAAAAAAATATGGTTTTGTCGGTCAACGTGTTGCTCAAGATACAAGATATTACCATGGTTGATGCTGATAAAGTCTGATACGGCAGCCACTAAGCCCGGTTGATCCGGTGAATATATCAATATAATAGCTCTTGTCTGACCTAAATTTTTTTTCGAAGTCATTTTTGTGGTTTCTTGATGTTTTGTTGTCCGCAAAGGTAAAAATAAATTCTTATATTACTTAAGCTCGAAATATTCATTCGTCCGAAGCATTTTTTAGTGGAGGTGCAGCCTGGCGGGAGAAGAGATCGTATTCCTGCAGGAACCAAATATCTTTTCCTTCTTCAATACTCTATGGCGACATCAGTTCGTGCTGCATGTCATATTTTGAATATTTAGGTCGAAGATGCGCTATTATGGACGATTTCAAACAAAACTCATCAACAAGCTTCATTTTTTTTTGCCTCTCATCCGATTGGTGATAAGCTTGTTAATTTAGATCGCTCCTTGTGTCAGAAAAAAAAGAGTTGGCGATATTTGGAGTTCTAGAAAATAGTTGTACCTTTGCATCCGCAATCGGGAAAAGGGTTTCCTGCTGGATGTGCCGGGAAGGCGGTCCGGGGTTGCGGTTCTGACGACGAATGGGGG
>MKRS01000683.1 GCA_001897035.1 Bacteroidales bacterium 45-6 | reverse complement strand
TAAGTGTGTGTGTGCGCAATTGATGCTAACTTTGAGGATGGAAAATGGATCTGCTACACCAGCGGGGGGCGTCACCGTTCCGATAAAGAATTGTTTTCCTGGGCCAAAGAAGTGGAAGAACTGGGTGCCGGGGAAATCCTGTTCACAAGCATGAACCACGACGGGGTGAAGACCGGCTTTGCCAATGAGGCTTTGAGGCACTTGTCCGAAAGCCTGAGCATTCCCATCATCGCTTCGGGCGGTGCTGGCGCAAAAGAACATTTCAAAGATGTGTTCCTGAAAGGAAAAGCTGACGCAGCCTTGGCTGCCAGTGTTTTCCATTTTGGAGAAATCCCAATTCCCGATTTGAAGGAATATCTTCGTGGCGAAGGGATAAGCATCCGGATGAAATAAAACGAATTAATTTAATCAGCAAATTCGCATATTAAACTAACGATACGATGAATCTTGATTTTGAAAAGACTGGCGGTTTGATTCCCGCAATTATTCAGGACGACGAAACCAACAAAGTGCTGATGCTGGGCTATATGAACGAAGAATCATTGGCCGAGACACAGCGTTTGGGAAAGGTGACATTCTATAGCCGCAGCAAACAACGCCTTTGGACAAAAGGGGAGGAGAGCGGCAATTTCCTCAACGTGGTGAGCATCACCGACGACTGCGACCACGACACCTTGCTCATCAAGGTGAATCCGGTGGGTCCGGTGTGCCACACGGGATCTGATACTTGTTTTGACGAAACAAACAAGGAAGATGTCCTGTTTTTTAAATATTTGCAGCATTTTATCCAAAAACGCTACCAAGAGAAACCCGAAGGCTCCTACACCACTTCCTTGTTCAACGAAGGGGTGAACCGCATGGCGCAAAAAGTGGGCGAAGAGGCTGTGGAAACAGTAATCGAAGCCACAAACGGCACCGACAAACGGTTAGTGTATGAATCTGCCGATTTGATTTACCATCTTATCGTACTGTTGACATCTAAAGGATTGAGCATCGAGGATTTGGCTCGTGAATTGAAAAGCAGGCACAAAATCAAATAAGGAGGCACTTTTCAGGATATACAAATTTGCGCGCAATCAATTAAAATATATTTTCATGGAAAAGGAAGCCATCGTTGAATACACGGGTGTGGAGTTGAACAGGGATATCAACACCATTCTTTCGGATGTGAATATCCAGATCCATTCCGGCGACTTTGTCTATCTGATAGGGAAAGTTGGTTCCGGCAAAAGCACTTTTTTGAAAAGCCTCTATTGCGAATTGCCCATAGCGAAAGGAGAGGGACGAATTTTTGATTACGAATTACAAACTCTTAAGCGAAAGGCGATACCATTACTGAGGCGGAAAATAGGGATCGTGTTTCAGGATTTCCAACTGCTGATCGACCGTTCGGCGGTTAAGAATCTCGAATTTGTGCTGCGGGCGACCGGTTGGAAAAACAAGGATTTGATCCAGCAACGAATCGAAGAGGTGTTGGCCCATGTGGGGATGCAGAACAAAGGCTACAAAATGCCTCACGAACTTTCGGGAGGTGAGCAGCAACGCATTGTCATTGCTCGCGCCCTTTTGAATTCCCCCGAAATAATACTTGCCGATGAACCTACGGGAAACCTTGATCCCGAAACCGGAGGCCAGATCGTGCAATTGCTCCACGATATTTCGAAGGACGGGACTGCTGTGCTGATGTCCACGCACAACTATTCTGTGGTGCAAAAATATCCGGGGCGGATCATCAAATGCGAAGACGGCTGCTTGAAAGAGGTGTTCTGACGGAGATTGCCTTCTTGTACTTTCCGTAAAAAACCTCAAGGGGAGTGAAACATTTCTTACTACGGCATATTTTGTTTAATTTTGCCGCTTTGTAAATCAGATTAATCAATAAAGGAAGATAGGTCGTGGCTGATACGAAGTACATTTTTGTGACAGGTGGGGTGATTTCATCGCTCGGAAAAGGGATCATTGCAGCATCCTTGGGTAAATTGCTCAAAGCAAGAGGTTACAAGGTAACCATTCAAAAATTGGATCCATACATCAATATTGATCCAGGAACGCTCAACCCCTACGAGCATGGCGAGTGCTATGTGACGGTGGACGGGCACGAAGCCGACTTGGACCTTGGCCACTACGAACGTTTCCTGAGCACGCCGACTTACCGGGGAAACAACATTACTACTGGCCGGATATATCAAAATGTAATAAATAAGGAGCGCAAGGGTGATTATTTGGGAAAAACTGTACAGATTATCCCCCATATTACCGATGAAATAAAACGTAACGTCAAATTGCTGGGCGCCCAATACGATTACGACTTCGTGATTACGGAAATTGGCGGAACGGTGGGCGACATCGAGTCCCTGCCTTTCATCGAAAGCGTCCGCCAGTTGCGTTGGGAATTAGGGAAAAATTGCCTTTGCATCCACTTGACCTACATTCCCTACATCGCCGCAGCCAAAGAAGTGAAGACAAAACCCACGCAGCATTCTGTTAAAGAGTTGCAGTCGCAAGGTGTGCAGCCTGACATATTGGTACTTAGAACGGAGCATCAGCTCAACAAAGACATACTTCGCAAGGTAGCTCTTTTCTGCAACGTGGACGTGGATGCAGTGGTTCAGTCGGTGGATGTTCCTACGATTTACCAAGTACCCTTGATGATGCAGGAGCAAAAAATGGACGAGACCGTGTTGCGTAAATTCGGCCTTGTGGATGCGCCTAAGGCCAACTTGGAGCCTTGGAAAGCTTTCCTCAACAAGATGAAGGAAGCCACTGAGACCGTCCGCATCGGTTTGGTGGGCAAATATGTGGAATTACCCGATGCTTACAAGTCGATCAACGAATCCCTGCTTCAGGCAGCCACATACAACGACCGTAAACTTGAATTGCAATTTATCCATTCGGACAAATTGACAGACGAGAATGTCGAAAAAAACCTCTCCTCGTTCGATGGTATAATTATTGCACCCGGATTTGGACAACGCGGTATCGAAGGCAAGTTTATTGCCCTCAAATATGCCCGTGAACACGATGTGCCGACCTTCGGTATTTGTTTGGGGATGCAATGTATGGTCATCGAATATGCCCGCCACGTGCTGGGATTGGAAGATGCCAACTCCACCGAGATGAATCCGAACACGCCCCACAAGGTGATCGACCTGATGGCCGAACAAAAGAATGTGACAAACATGGGCGGCACGATGCGTTTGGGGGCTTATGATTGCAAATTGGAGAAAGATTCGGTTGTGTACGGTGCCTATGGAAAGGATTTGGTGCAGGAACGTCACCGTCATCGTTTTGAATTCAACAACGATTACCGGGAACAGTTTGAAGAAGCCGGCATGAAGTGCACGGGAACGAATCCGGGAACCGGACTCGTGGAAGTGGTGGAAATACCCTCGATGAAGTGGTATCTTGGTGTGCAATTCCATCCCGAATACAACAGCACGGTGCTGACCCCCAATCCGCTATTTATCAGTTTTATACAGGCCGCAGTTAAAAATAAAAATGCGAAATAAGAGAATAATAAAGTTTTAATTAATAACAGATTAATGGATAAAAATTCGATCATTGGGTTTTTCCTGATTGCCGGCGTTTTCATACTTTACTTCTTCATCACCAAGCCGACGGAAGCGCAATTGGCAGCTCAAAAGCATTATCAGGATTCGATAGCCCAAGTGCAAAAATTGCAGACCGAAAAGCAAAAATCGGGAGTCGCACAGTCTAAAGCCCCAGCGGCCGATTCTTCTGACAGCTTCTTGAAAACCGGTGCGGTTGCCGATTCATCGGCGCAGTTGGCTGCCACCAATTTGGCCGCAAACACCGATAGTACAGCAAAAGAACAAATCGTCACCCTCGAAAATGCGGATGTCAAGATTGATGTTTCCACCGTGGGTGGTCAGATGGTTAGCGCACAGCTCAAAAACTACAAGCGTTATGACGGAACGCCCCTTTACTTGTTTAATAAGGATGCCAGTTTTGGAATCACCTTGAAAAACAAGACCGGAGTTAACTTCTCTACTCTTTCCCAGTCTTTCCAGCCGATTTTTTCGGCAGACAAGAAGACCTTGACGATGCGTCATGCCTTTTCTCCTTCCCAATATCTTGATTTCACCTATAAGTTATTGCCAGACAATTCGATGGTGAAATTTGATGTGAATGTAGTTGGGATGGCAGATGTGCTTTCAAGAGACAATTCCGAATACATCCAAGTAGATTGGGCCGAAAAGCTTTTCCGGCAGGAAAAGGGGATCGACTTTGAAAAACGCTATTCCAAGATCTATTACAAATTCGTTGGAGGCGATGTCACCGACTTGAGCGACACCAAGGATGCGAAGAAAGAGATTGCCGATCCCGTGAAATGGATTGCTTTTAAAGGGCAGTATTTCACAACGACGCTCATTTCCGACTTTAGCTTGTCAAATGCTTCCTTGGAGAGCCGGGTATTGGAAAGCGATGAGTTCCTTAAATATTATTCCGCATCCTTCTATTCTCCTGTTGCCGTGACGGGGAAAAATCTGAGTGCCGGATTCCGCTTCTATCTGGGGTCGGTTGAATTTTCCAAACTCAGGAAATTAGATGCCGGAGTCAAAGACAAGGATCAGCAGTTGGACATGGACAAACTGGTGCCGCTTGGCTGGACGCTGTTCCGCTGGGTGAACCAATACTTTGTTATTCCATTGTTTAATTTATTGTCTTCTTGGGGATTAGGAATGGGTATCATCATCCTGCTGATGACCATCATCGTGAAGCTTATTTTGGCACCCATCACTTTCAAATCCTATATGTCTTCGGCCAAAATGCGGGTGCTTCGTCCGCAAGTGCAGGTGCTGACCGCTAAATTTCCCAAGCAAGACCAGGCGATGGAACGCCAGAAGGCGACCATGGACTTGTATAGCCGGGCGGGCGTGAATCCAATGAGCGGATGTTTGCCGATGTTGTTGCAGATGCCGGTGTTGCTGGCACTGTTCTCTTTCTTCCCGTCGGCCATCGAGTTGAGGCAGCATAGCTTTTTATGGGCGCACGACTTGTCGTCCTACGATGATGTTATCACCTGGAGTGCCAATATACCGCTTCTCTCGTCCTGGTTTGGAAACCACATCAGCTTGTTCTGTCTGTTGATGACAGCGGTCAATGTTGTCTATATGAAATTTAGTATGGATCAGCAAGATACGGGCCAGCAGCAGATCCCCGGGATGAAACTGATGATGTATTTCATGCCAGTGATGATGTTGTTCGTGTTGAACAAATATCCTTCCGGTTTGACATATTACTACTTCATTTCCACCTTGTTCACGATCCTGTTGACAGTGGGCTTCCGCTACATTGTGAATGAAGACAAGGTGTTGGCCAAATTGGAAGAAAACAAAAAGAAACCCAAGAAGAAATCAGGCTTTATGGCTCGCTTGGAAGAAGCTCAGCGAGTGCAACAGCAACAAGCCAAGGCGAAAGGGGGAGCTAAAAAGAAATAATCCCTTTTGGAGAATGGGGAATACATATAAAAAAGTTGGGCGGCTCATCATGAGCCGCCCAACTTTTTTTAGATAAT
>MKRS01000682.1 GCA_001897035.1 Bacteroidales bacterium 45-6 | reverse complement strand
TTCACCTTTGGCGGTAAGTTCTTCTTCGGTTTTGCCCACTCCTGCAATCTCAGGATTGGTATAAACCACGCCGGGAATGGCTTCGTAACTCATTTTGTCATCACCCCCCAGAATATGATTCACGGCAACCGCTCCCTCACGGGCGGCAGTATGCGCCAGTAAAGATTTGCCATTCACATCGCCACAGGCATACACATGCGGATGGTTGGTTTGCAGGTATTCATTTGTGGGAATTCCTCCTCGGGACGTTTCGATGGAAAGTTTTTCCAAGCCTAAGCCATTTACAACAGCTTTACGGCCAACGCTCAACAGCACCTTTTCGGCGGGGATTTGGATCGTTCCTTCCTCTTTTTCCACCACCACGTATTCCGGTGTCACTTCCGCTACTTTGCTATTCAAGTGAAAATCAATTCCTTTTTTGGCATATTCCGCACGAAGCATGGCCGAAGTTTCCTTGTCCATCACGCCCAAAATTTCGGGTAGCATTTCGATCACCGACACTTTCACACCCATGCTGTTGAAAAACGAGGCAAATTCCATCCCGATCACCCCGCCACCAATAATAGCGAGTGATGCCGGAAGTTCGTTGCCTTCCAAAGCCTCGCGGGAAGTCCAAAAATTGACTTCGTCCAAGCCTTTGATGGGTGGGACGATGGTTTCCGAACCAATACACAACAAAAGGTCCTTGCAGAAATAAGTTTCTTCCCCGCAGCGGATTTCTATCAAGCCATCTTTTTCTCCCAATATCTGTGCTTCTCCCTGAACGGTTATTGCTCCTGCATTGGTTAGGCCTTGCTTGATACCGGCAACGAGTTTACGCACCGTCTTGTTTTTTCGGGCATAAATCTTCTTCAAATCAAAGCTCGCTTCAGCTTCCACAGAGATCCCGTATTTGGCTGCCGAACGTATTCCATCCAGCACTTTGGCAGAATAAAGAAGGGTTTTTGTAGGGATACAACCTTCATTGAGGCACACTCCGCCTACGCTGTTTTTTTCAAAAAGGACGGTCTTTAGCCCGTTGTGGGCTGCTTTTTCGGCGGCAGTGTAGCCCGCAGGGCCGCCGCCAATAATGGCAATATCGAATGTCATAAATGCAATGTTGTGAATCTGTTAAATCGTAAAACTGTAAATTTGCAGATGACTGGATTCACGAATTTACAGATTCATTATCACGAGTAAAGATACACAAGAAATCAATACCCATAAAATAATACCTTGCAGAAATGGTTTTAGACCGATATTCTTCAGGGTGCCTTGCGAAAGGCCGGCACCGATTAAAAACAGTGTGAGGGTCAAGCCCCGTTTTGACAGAAACACAACGGAAGACGAAATGGCGCTGATGGCAGGGAAATATGTATTCACCATCATGGCTACAACATAAAGAAAAATGAAATAAGGAATGGCTATCTTCTTTCCCCCTTTTTTATAGAAAAGTGCAGTCACCAAGGAAAGCGGAATGATCCACAAGGCGCGTTCCAACTTGATGGTGGTAGCAATGTGCAACGCCTGATCGCCGTATTTTTGAGCAGCACCTACTACGGAACTGGTGTCATGGATGGCAATTGCCGCCCATGTGCCAAATTGTTCTTGACTCATATTCAAGAGGTGTCCAACCACTGGAAACACAAACAAGGCAACCGCATTCAAGACAAACACGGTGCTCAAGGCAATGGATGTCTCGTCTTCGTCTGCATCCACCACGGGAGTCATGGCGGCGATGGCACTTCCTCCACAAATGGCTGTGCCAGAAGAAATAAGGAGGCTCGTCTTTTTGTTGGTGCGCAACAGATAGCCAATCAGCAACCCAAAGCCGAGGGTTAAGGTGATGGAGGAAGCTGTCAGCAGAAAGCCGGTCTTGCCAACGGCCATCGCCTCGTGGATGTTCATGCCGAAGCCCAAGCCGACAACGGATGCCTGCAGAAGCCAATGCGTGAGGTGTTTGGTGACTTTCTTGAAAGGATTCCCCAACGTGAAGGAAAAGACTAAGCCTGCGAAAAGTGCTACTGGTGGTCCCACAACGGGGAGTAGCGAAGCCGCCGCCACCACAACGAAAGATAATTCTTTCCAACCCCATTCTCTCATTTGTTCTACTGATCTGGTTGCTGTTTTCATACAGCAAAGTTCGGTAGAATTTCAAGAGTTTAGTTATATGAAATACTTATAGTGGATAACCATTAGTTATGGATCTCTGCGCAAATTCCATAAACAATTGCCCTAAGCCATCCAACGGACCGTGCAAATGCACGAAATGGAAAGCTCGCTCGATGTCCAAATCGGTGATGTCGATCACCTTCACATTTCCTGAAATTAATTCCTTGTGGACGGAATGGATCGAGACCAAGCCTATGCAATTGGCATGTTGGATGTACGACTTGATACTCTCAGTGCTGCCCAAGTGCATCACCACTCGAAGTTCGTTGAGCGAAATGTGCTTTTCGAGCAATTTTTTGGAGATAACTTCCAAGCTTCCCGATCCATCTTCGCGCAGGACAACGGGAATTTGCTTCAAGGTTTCGATCGTGACTTCATCGTGCCTCGACACAGGTTGCGAAGTGCTTGCCACGGCCACAATCTCGTCGTCAAGAAACGGGATGTATTTCAGTTGGGGGTTGTTAATGTTGCCCTCCACCAATCCCAAATCTATCTGTTTGGAAAGGATAGCTGATTCAATTTGTTGCGAATTGGCATTCACAAGGCTGATGTCCACGTCGGGATGGATGGCGTTGAACTTGGCCAAAAGTTCGGGCAAGATATATTGGCCGATGGTGGTACTGGCTCCAAGCCGCAGTTTTCCCGTAAATTTATTCTTAAGGGACGACAAGGCAAACTCCAATTTGTCGTGCATCTGCAAAATCATCGTGGCATATTCCATGGCTGTTTTTCCTGCTTCGGTGAGGAAAATCCGCCCTTTCATCCGGTCAAACAAGCGTATGTCCCATTCCGACTCCAGTTCCTTGATGTTCTTTGTGACGGCCGGCTGCGAAATAAACAACAGATCGGCAGCCTTCGAAAAACTAAGGTGGGTGGCTACCGTATGGAATACACGTAAACGGAAGTTTTGCATAAAAAGTTATTTTTCCTCCTCTACGCTTTCCCTCAGCGTCTCTGCGTGCAAAAAGAAGTTCACGCAAAGACAGCCAAGAAAACTCTCGGAGCTCGCAGAGTATTATTCAGGCCTGAGGGTCGTTGATAATGTTCCAGATGGCATCCACCCACGAGTCCTCGCTGTTCAATCCGGGAACAAACGAGAGGTTTTCACCTCCCTTTTGCTTGAATATCTCTGTAGCTTGCACGCCGATGTCAAACAAGGATTCCAAATTGTCGGCCGGGAATCCGGCGCAGGCCACCACGATATTTTTATCCCCTTTTGATGGCATTTGCTCAATCACATCGTCGAGAAAAGGCTCTTTCCAGTTTTTCGCAATGGCAGAAGAGTAGGCAATGGTATTTTTCGCTTTATCCAAACCAAGGTATTCGGAAACGAGCCGGAGGGTTTCTTCCGTCTGGAAAACGTAGTCGAACTCTTTACCACGAGCCTCTTCCCTCTTCAAATGGCTTAACGGCAAACTATGGTAGCTGAACAGCAATTTGTCATACGGTTTTTCCACAAAAGGTTTCACCTGAAGGCTCAATGCTCGGATAAATTCGGGATGATTATAATAAGGTTTAATTACCCGAATTGAATAAGGCTTGGGCGTTTCCCGGTAGCATTTCAACGCTTCGTCCACCGCTGTCTGGTAGCTCGACTGGGCAAAATGGGGGAAGAGGTGCATCCCCACCAGTTCAGTCATACCGGGTAGCCTCCTTTCGAGTTTCGAAATAGCATCCGCCGCATTCGGATGACCGTAGCGGAAAGCATATTCAACCGCCACGCGCGACTTTCCCTCCAACTTGCAGCTCAAGTTCTTAGCATGATACACCAGTGGGGATGACTGGTTATCGTAATCCCAAATCAATTGGTAATGATGCGCCGATTCGGAGCGGCGTCGAGGAGCAATGATCCAACGGGCAAGGATTTGGCGGAACGGCGCCGGCAAGTCCAGGACTTTCCCGTCCGAGAGCATGTCCCCGATAAACTGCCCCACGTCTTTCGGTTGATCCGATTCCGGGCTTCCAGTATTGAGTATAAGTATTCCTTTCACGCTCATAAAGATATGTAAATAACCATTAGCTGACAGCCATTAACTTTTAGCCTTTTCTTATAGCTAAAGGCTATATTTTGTATTTAGTTTAGTTAGAAAAAAAACAAAGAGGCAATCCAAAGAAAGCCCCATGCCCAATATTTTTTCAAAGAATCATCATTCAATTTCGTCTTTCCATTCGAGAATGTATTCCAGATGCGACGACGTGGCATTGACTTTTTCTTTCACCTTCACAAATTCGTGCTTTTCATAAAAGTTAATCGCCTCCTTGTTCTCGGCATAAACAGCTACATCCAAATATCCGTATTTGCTTTTGCAGAATTCGACAAACTGCCCGCCAATGCCTTTGTGGTGGCTATCCTTTGACACAAACAAGGCGCCGATGAACGACGGTTGCATGATGCTGATAAAGCCCTTCACCTTCCCATTTTCTTCATACACATAATTGTCAGATTCAGGCAGGTATTCCCCTTTCACCGCATTGTAATTTCCCAACCAGTATTCTTCCGGTATAAAATCATGGGCCGTGATGTTGGTTTCGAGCCAAATATCCATCACAGCATCAATGTCCGTGTCTTTCATCAATCTAATCATGGTGCTATCTTATTTTTGTTTAATCAGGTAATAATTTGGGTATTAAAGCAAAGAGTCCCGACGGATTTCGTTGCCGGGCCTTTAACCTCCGAAGTAGGTTGCTGTTGCAAATGTAGCTGATTTGATTTGGATTATCCAAACAAAGCCTCTAAAAATGCAATCTGGAGTAAACAAAATCCTGAAAAACAGCTCCGAAAATTCATTCTGCGCTAAACGCAAAAATCTCTCTGCCAAATAGTTTTTATTTCTTACTTTTGCACCACCAAATAATAGCTTATCATGGAAGAAGATTATCTGAAGTCGATCGTTTATTCTCCGGCTGTGGTAGAGTTTGTGACGGTTGCCGTCCGTTTCTGTGCCTATCTCGAAGAGTTGGACTCGCAGGACAAGGCGCAATTCACAGCCACCACCATAAAACTGCTGCCGCTCCTATACATCAAAGCCACTTTGCTGCCAGACAATGAGCCTGTGCTTGACGAAGAGGTGGAGACATACGTGGACGAAGAAACTTACGCCCTTGTCTGTGGGAAAATAGCAGGTCTGCTCAAAGAAAGCGACACCTACCTCGAAGTCTTTTTGGAAGACATGAAATACAGCGAAACACCGATTTCGGCATTTATTTCCGAAGATCTGGCTGACATCTATCAGGATGTAAAAGATTTCGCCTGCGTATATGAAACGGGAATGACCGAAAACATGAACGATGCGCTCTACACTTGCTACGAGCACTTCAAAGGCTATTGGGGGCAGAAATTGGTGAACGTGCTTCGGGCTTTGCACTCCCTGCACTACGATTCTTCCTTAAACAGC
>MKRS01000681.1 GCA_001897035.1 Bacteroidales bacterium 45-6 | reverse complement strand
ATTTATTTATAAATTTAACTTCGGTTACGGGCAGACGAATCACGGATTTCCGCCACTGCGCAAAGCCGTTGACCGTTAGCTGCAAGCAAAATTCACAATGAAAAAAATCGTTCTATTACATATAATTATTGTTTTTATCTCAAGCTGCAAAAGCCCCGACACGATTTTATTAAAAGATCTAAGTTTTACTAATTCAATATTTTCAGGCATCAAAACAGATAGTCTGCATACTTATTGCCTATTAGCATCAGGCTATTTCAGAGCACCGAGTTCAAAAAATTCAGACAGTTTAATAACTCAATGGATTTTACAGCATCCAAATGCCAAAGTTGTCAGTGTTGCTACTCATGGTCCAACAATGACAGACTATCCAGATTCCAAAATGACCTATTGCTGGCTTATTGATAAAAAAGATACCATAAACAATTTTCTTATCAAAAACGGATGCTATCCTGGTGGAACCATGACTCTTTCAACTTTTAAAGAACTAGCAGATAATCAAATTCTTCATAAAACTAAAAAGGAATATGAAAATTTTATACAGCAAATAATAACAGCAGAAGAATTTGCAAGACTAAATAAATTGGGCATTTGGGCGAAACAAAATGACGAAGAAGAGTAACTTGCCTGCAGCTAACATTCGGCTTGGCAATATGGCGGCTGGACGAATATACCCTCGGCTTTTTATTCGCTAATCGGCATCAGTTCCGGGCAGACGAATCATGGACTACCGTCACATCGCCAAGGCGAACCGTTGTGCGTCATACATACAAATCACTTATTAAGACATTTATTTATAATACCAAATCAGATGTAGCGAATGAAGCGACTTTATTATTTAGATAATCTTATGATATTCTTATCCGTTTTGGTTGTACTCCACCATGTTAGTATTGGTTATGGGACAATGGGCGGCTGGTGCTATGTTACATCTGAAAAACTAACTGGCATAACTCAAATTTTCCTTTCTGCCTTAACTGGACTCGAGGCATCATTTTCAATGAGCCTTTTCTTTTTCATTTCCGCTTTTTTAACAATTCCTTCATTAGAGAAAAAAGGAATATCCAAATTCATAAAAGCAAGACTAATTCGCCTGGTGGTACCGTTGTTA
>MKRS01000680.1 GCA_001897035.1 Bacteroidales bacterium 45-6 | reverse complement strand
CGATGGAAAATTACCTAAGGCGAAAAAAGCTTTCTTCGACAACCTGCCGGCTTCTGCCTTTGCGCTGACCAATATCGATGACAAAAACGGTCTGGTGATGCTGCAAAACACCAAAGCCTCGAAACATACCTATTCCGTGAGGTCGTTGGCCGACTTCAAGGCCCGGATCATTGAAAAACACTTCGACGGCACTTCCATCACGATCAACGACAAGGAACTGGAGGTGCAATTTGTGGGAGTTTTCAATGTTTACAACCTGCTTGCCGTCTATGGTGCCACGGTTTTGCTGGGACAAGATCCCGAGCAGGCATTGGTGGTTCTCAGCCAGTTGAAGCCCGTTTCGGGCCGCTTCGAGACCATCCGCGCGCCAAAAGGCTTTACCGCGATTGTCGATTATGCCCACACACCCGACGCGTTGACGAATGTGTTGACCGCCATCCACGATGTGCTGGAAGGAAAAGGCCGGGTGATTAGCGTGGTTGGTTGCGGAGGAAACCGCGACAAGACAAAACGGCCGATTATGGCTCGGGAGGCTGTCCGGTTGAGCGACCAGGTGATTCTGACGTCAGATAATCCCCGTTTTGAAGAGCCGGAAATGATTATCCACGACATGGAAGACGGGCTCACCTCCGAGCAATTGAAGAACACCCTTTCCATCGTTGACCGGGAACAGGCCATCAAGACAGCTTGCGCCTTGGCTCAGAACGGCGACGTGATACTCATTGCGGGAAAAGGCCACGAAGACTATCAGGATGTGAAAGGCGTGAAACGCCATTTCGACGATCGGGAAGTAGTGAGGAGCATCATTAGCAAGTAAATAAACATCCGAAACAACTAAGAATATGCTATATTATCTATTCAATTACTTGGATCAATTGGATATCCCCGGAGCGGGAATGTTCCGTTATGTTTCCACGAGAGCGTCGATTGCATTGATTCTTTCCATCATTATCTCCACGGTGATCGGGCGAAGGATCATCGACATGCTTCAGAAACAGCAGATCGGTGAATTGGTGCGCGACCTGGGTTTGGAGGGGCAGATGTCCAAGAAAGGAACTCCGACTATGGGCGGGCTCATCATCATCATCGCGATATTGATCCCGACCTTGCTTTTTTGCCGTCTGGGAAATGTCTATATCATCTTGATGCTTGTCACCACGGTTTGGCTGGGTGGCTTAGGTTTTTTGGATGATTACATCAAGGTGTTCAAGAAAGACAAGGAAGGGCTTCACGGCAAATTCAAGATCGTCGCTCAGATTGGCTTGGGGCTGATTGTGGGCATCGTGATGTATGCAAGCCCTCAAGTGGTTTCGCGCGAACGTGTGGAAATAAAACAGGGAGCGCACAAGGAACAAGTTGACCTGTATGTGGAAAACGTGAAGTCCACGCAGACCACCATCCCCTTCGTGAAGAACAACAACCTCGACTACGAGTCATTCGTTTCCTTTATGGGGAAGAACTCGGAACCGGCTGCCTGGGCCTTGTTGGTTATTGTGGTGATTTTCATTGTCACGGCGGTTTCCAATGGGGCCAACCTCACCGATGGGCTCGATGGCTTGGCCACAGGCACTTCGGCCATCATTGGGATAACGCTTGGAATCCTTGCTTATGTGTCGGGGCACGCCGAATTTGCCCAATACCTTAATATTATGTATATCCCTGGAACACAGGAACTTGTGATATTTGCGGCCGCCTTCATCGGGGCCACGATCGGCTTCCTGTGGTACAATTCTTTTCCCGCTCAAGTGTTTATGGGCGATACCGGGAGCTTGACCCTGGGGGGAATCATCGGCGTTTTTGCCGTGCTGATCCACAAGGAATTGCTTCTG
The DNA here is from genome assembly GCA_001897035.1 of Bacteroidales bacterium 45-6. Taxonomy (GTDB): domain Bacteria; phylum Bacteroidota; class Bacteroidia; order Bacteroidales; family Dysgonomonadaceae; genus UBA1309. The sequence continues at coordinate 3,725 of MKRS01000680.1, read as the reverse complement.
CCGATCCTGTGCGGCGTTTTCTTCGTAGAAAGCCTTTCGGTGATGATGCAGGTGGTATATTTCAAATTCACGAAGAAAAAATACGGTGCAGGGCGGCGCATTTTCAAGATGACGCCCCTGCACCACCATTTTCAGAAAGCAGGGCATTCGGGCATACAGGCCGTGTTGCAAAAACCGATCCGCATTGTCCCCGAATCCAAAATAGTGGTTCGCTTCTGGTTGATCGGCATTATTTTGGCTGTTCTGACATTGGCGACATTGAAAATGCGTTGAGAAAAAAGCTATTAGCTGATAGCTGTTAGCCAATAGCTCCTTTCTAGCTAACAGCTTAATCATAAAATTAATAAAAATGGCAAATACGGAATCTAACATAACGGACAGTTCTTCTGCTGCATCACTCAAAGACCTGATCGTAGTTTTAGGTGGTGGCGAAAGTGGCGTTGGCTCGGCGGTGTTGGCACAGGCAAAGGGTTTTGATGTATTCCTTTCGGATAGCGGTGTGTTGCAGCAAAAATACAAGGACGAATTGGCGGCTCACCAAATTCCGTTTGAGGAAAGTGGGCACAGTGAGGAAAAAATCCTTCAGGCAAAAGAAATAATCAAAAGTCCTGGCATCCCCAATTATGCGCCCTTGATTGCGAGAGCTGTCGAAAAAGGGATTCCTGTCCTTTCCGAAATAGAATTTGCAGGCCGCTACACTCGTGCCAAAATGATCTGCATCACAGGCAGCAATGGCAAAACAACCACTACGAGTCTGATCTACTATATTTTCAAGAATGCAGGCTTGAATGTTGGCTTAGGGGGAAACATCGGACGGAGCTTTGCCCGTCAGGTGGCGGAAGAAAATTACGACTATTACATCCTGGAACTTAGCAGTTTCCAGTTGGAAAACATGTACGATTTCAGGGCGAATGTGGCCATCTTGCTGAATATCACTCCCGACCACATGGACAGGTACGACCACGATATGCAACAGTATGTGGATGCAAAAATGCGTATCACCCGCAACCAGACGGAGGAAGATGCTTTCATCTTTTGGGCGGATGATCCTGTGGTGGTGGATGAACTCAAAAAATATCCCCTTAAGTCGCAATTGTATGCTTTCTCGGATCATCAAAGAGAAGGGGCGTCGGCTTATGTTTCGGACAATCAATTAACAATAATCACTTCCAAATCTACATTCACTATGGAACAAGATTTGTTGGCATTGACAGGCACACACAACCTGTACAATTCGTTGGCTTCGGGTATCGCTGCAAAATTGGCTGATATTAAGGACGAAAGCCTCAGACAGTCGCTGAGCGATTTTCAGGGAGTAGAACACCGGCTGGAAAAAGTGGCCAAGGTGAACGAAATAGAATTTGTGAACGATTCCAAGGCGACGAACGTGAACTCTTGCTGGTATGCCCTCCAGAGCATGAAAACCAAGGTCGTTCTGATTTTGGGTGGCAAGGACAAGGGAAATGATTATACGGAAATCGAGGCACTGGTGAAATCGAAAGCCCGGGCCCTGGTGTATCTGGGTGCAGACAATTCCAAACTCCATGCCTTTTTTGACGGCATGGTGTCACAGATTGCCGACACTTCGTCTATGGAAGAGGCCGTGAATCAAGCCTATAAGCTCGCTGAGCCCGGTGATACGGTGCTTTTGTCTCCCTGTTGTGCCAGTTTCGATTTGTTCAAAAGTTATGAAGACCGCGGCGACCAGTTCAAGGCCTGCGTGAGAAAATTGTAGATGCGGACTGTTGGCTTCGGGCTGTTTGCCGTCGAAGTCATTAATCATTCAAGCGATATGGACTTTTTTAGTAGAATATTCAGGGGTGACAAAGTGATATGGGGAATTTTTATTTCCCTCTGCATCATTTCGTTGTTGGCGGTGTTCAGTGCCACAAGCACGCTCACCTACAAGCACATGAATCATTGGGGACCGATCCTGCGCCATGCCTTTTTCCTGATAATCGGCATCTTCTGTGTGATATTCATCCAACGGACTCCCACCCGTTTTTTTTCCGGATTGATCCTGATATTAGGGGCTTCCATCTTTTTGCTGGTGGTGGCTTTGGCCTTCGGTCAAGACGTGAACGGGGCGCAGCGATGGATCGGGATTGGGGGATTCACCATCCAGCCTTCCGAGTTTGCAAAAATATCGCTGATCGGCACCATTGCCTTCTTGCTGAGCAAGCAAAAAGAAGAAAACCAGAACACCCTGTTTTATTGGATGATTGGCGTGATTGCCTTCACCTGTGGTCTCATCGTGACGGAAAACCTGTCAACGGCCGTTCTCGTCTTTTCCGTTTGCTTCATCATGATGTTCATCGGGCAAGTTCAAATCAGGAAGCTGTTGATGATCTGTGTTGTAGGACTGGTTGCCTTGGTTCTGCTCCTTGCCACCATCAAAATCATTCCCGAAAAAAGTCTCCCGGATCGATTTACTACCTGGAAAGCCCGTATCGACCGCTTTTCTACTGGAAAAGAAGCCGAAACTTTTAGTGAGCCCAAATATGTGACGGTTAATGGCAAAAAGGTGGAATACGAGATAACCGACGAGAACTTTCAAGTGTCGCACGCCAAAATAGCCATCTCTAACGGCTACAAGGTGATCGGTTTGCCGGGGAGCGGTGTCGAACGCGACTTTTTGCCGCAGGCCTATTCCGATTTTATTTTTGCCATCATCATAGAAGAAATTGGTTTTGTGGGCGGTTTAGTGGTGCTTGTCTTGTATTTTTTCTTGCTTATCAGGGGCGGAATTTTGGCCAGCAAATGCCCCAAACTGTTTCCTAAATACTTGATTTTGGGCCTTACAACAATGCTGGTTATCCAGGCTTTGATGAACATGGCGGTTGCCGTGAATTTGATTCCGGTCACCGGACAGCCTTTGCCGCTGATTAGTCGTGGAGGAACGTCCACCATCATCACCTGCATCTATTTCGGGATGATTCTTTCGTGTTCCAATCTGAAGGATGAAATGCCGGATGCTTCTGTTGATGAGGATATTGCGAATGTTGCTTATGAATAAAAATGAAACAAACGATATGAAAGTCATTATCAGCGGAGGAGGTACAGGCGGACACATATTCCCGGCTCTGTCGATTGCGGAAGCGTTGAAAAAGCGTTTTCCGGACGTTGAAATACTCTTTGTCGGGGCCGAAAACCGGATGGAAATGGAAAAGATTCCAGCCGCAGGGTATCCGATAGTTGGTTTGCCTGTCGCTGGCTTTGACCGGAAACACTTGCTGCGCAATATTGGCGTGTTGATTAAATTGCGGAAAAGCCTTCGCCTGGCGAAGAAAACCTTGAAGGACTTCGCTCCCGACATTGCCATTGGCGTAGGGGGATATGCAAGCGGTCCTACATTGAAGATGGCTTCCAAACTCGGCATTCCGACCCTCATTCAGGAGCAGAATTCGTATGCGGGAGTCACCAACAAATTGTTGGCTAAGAGGGCTTCCAAGATATGCGTCGCTTACGAGGGTATGGAGCGTTTTTTCCCGAAAGAAAAAATTGTGCTGACGGGAAATCCTGTCCGTCAGAATCTGCTGGCAAAAGTGGAAGACAAAAAGGCGGCTTATGCTTTCTTTGGGTTGGACCCCGAGAAAAAAACGATATTGGTGGTCGGCGGTAGTTTGGGCGCACGCACCATCAACAACAGCATTATCGGTGAGATCGACCGGTTAGCCCATGCGCAGGATGTGCAGGTGTTGTGGCAATCGGGAAAAATCTATTAC
>MKRS01000679.1 GCA_001897035.1 Bacteroidales bacterium 45-6 | reverse complement strand
TGGGGGATTCCGGCGTGCCCAATCGGGCGACTGGACAGAAGCGGATCCGGCAACGATAGTCGCGCCATGCATGCACTGGCAACCTGAATCCGAATGATGATGTTCCCGCTCTGCCGTCAGCGGCGCTTGCGCGCGTGGCGATTTGCCGTGATCGCGGCATGCTGCTTTGGTGCCGCACAGGTGGCGGCGATGACCGTGGAGGTCGAAACCACGCCGGCCGGCGAGCTGTTCCCGGCGCTGGAATTGTCCCAGGGCGAGCGGCAGGGGGTCGACGCCGGTCAGGGCAATGGCTTGCTGCGCATCCGCCTTGGCGACGTGCGCATGCCGCACGATGTGCGCTTGACCGTGTCCACCGAGGGCTTGCGTCATGCCAGCGTGATCGAGACCCGCATCAGCGGCGACACCGTGCTGCGGCCGAAGCTGGATTGGGATACCGAGGCCTTGCTGCAACTGCGCCAGCCACGCCGGCAAACGCTGCGGGTGAGCGTGAGCGCACGCGGCATGAAAATGCTTGAGCGCGAAGTGCAACTGGATGTCCATCCGCTTGATGAAGCCGTCTACTTTGTCCGCGAGGGCGATGCCCGCATCGATCTGGGCTGGGCATTTGCCGCCTGGGTGGATCCGCAGGATCCGGTCGTCGATCATCTGCTGGAGCTTGCCGGCATCCATGCCGAGGAAAGCCTGCCCGGGGATCGCCCGGCGCGCCTGGGCCTGGCGCGGAAATTGTGGGTTGCCCTGGAGCAGCGCGGCTTGCGTTATGCCGAGGAAGGCGCCGGACTGAGCCAGGGGCCGGTCATCTACAGCCAGCGCGTGCGCCTGCTTTCGGATACGTGGAACGATCGCGTCGCCAATTGCCTGGATGGCAGTGTCCTCATCGCCTCGGTGCTGGAGCGGCTTGGCATTGGCTCGTTCCTTGTCCTCGTCCCCGGCCATGCCTTTGTCGGTTTCTACGTCGATGGCGAGCGCCGCGAGGCCGAATTCCTTGAAACCACGCTGCTCGGCTTTCGCAAGCCGCCCGGGCATGACGCGGAAAGTGCGGCACAAGTCCGCCAGCGCGCCTTGCCCGGCTTCGAAGCGGCGCGTCGCGCCGGGCGTGCGCGATACCGCACGGTC
>MKRS01000678.1 GCA_001897035.1 Bacteroidales bacterium 45-6 | reverse complement strand
TTCTGACCTTTTTTAGCTTCATGCTCTTTTGACAAGCTGTTAAAACTGTTTGTAGCATTGATTACAGCATCATTTAATGCTTTTAGATTAGCTCTGTAGATATTAATTCTATTAACTGCTTCATCTTTAGTTTCAAATAACAATTGCTTTTTAAGCTCATCTATGCTTGTGCTTAGTGTTGTAAAGCTTAAATTTACTTCATTATATTTATTGGTAATTTTATCCAAATTAGTGGTTTTATCAGTTAAATCTTTAGATAATATATCTAAAGATTTTATATTAATTTCATACTTACTTTTGTTGTTTGCGGCAATTTCAAAACCCTTTTTACTTTTCAATAATTCTTTTTTAGAATTTTCTAAGACTTTATCAATTATCTCTATAATAGTTAATAAATTTGGTGAGATTGATTTATTTTTAGCGTTTTCTAGGGTTTCAATAACAAGCTTTAAATTAATAACTTCTTCTGCTTCATTCACAAATCCTTTTCCAATCATTTGATTTATCTTATTTAAAACTGACTCTGACTTCAAATCATATGCTTGTTTAGCCACCTGCAATTTTTCACTAGCAAAGCTATTTTGTTTTTCCGCATTATTACGCTCTTTTTTTGAGTTTTCTACATCAGCTTGCGCAGGTGCATTTTGCGAAACAGAGGCAATATTCGGATGCTCTACTGAGCCGCAAACAGGACATGGCATATTATCTAAAAGCCTTTCTTTAGCAAGTATTCCAGCCTGCTCGGCTAAAAATGCTCTATACATTTCCTCATATATGCTGTTTGATTTTGAATAAGCTTCAAAGGCATTATTTGCTTCTCCTATGCTTGTGTTATATCTCTCATTTAAATAAATCAATTCATTTACCAACATATTCAATTCTTTAAGCTCAACTACTCTATCCTCTTCAGCTTTAACTTTTAATTGTATTTGAGTATAAATTTCATAACAATTTTTCAGACTGTCCTGTTCAATTTCTAATTTTGACATAGAAAACCTTTTATTTTCTATATCATTTTTTAATGCACTAATATTCTGTTCTAGCAATACTTTTTCTTTATGTAATTTGGATACTGAGGCTTTCTTTGTTTCTAATTCATCATATTTAAGTAAAG
>MKRS01000677.1 GCA_001897035.1 Bacteroidales bacterium 45-6 | reverse complement strand
GAAACCATCGCAACAAGAAATCCTATAAAAAATATCAAATTCGTTCTTTTCATCTTTATCTGTTTTTATTTGTCTGCTCCCTTTTAGGCAACAATATTCCTTTAATTAATCTGGCTCGGTCGAAAAAGAGCGGAATCGCACTGGCAAGCTGCTCTTTTGTAATAGATTCCACGAGCTCGTCATATCTCACCAAAAAATCCCAATCGCCCTCAACGTTATATATCTTATTCCTGATTTGCCCTATCCAAAAAGAATCCTTTTGTCTTTCCGCTTTCATTGTCTTTATCAGATTGGTTTTGACATCGTTGAGAGCGGTTTCAAGAGTGGCCGGGGATTTTTGCATCTGATCCAAAATATCTTGAGTGGTTTCTACCAGCAAATCAGCATTTTCGGGAAGACATTTAAAAGAAATGGTGTTCCTGCTCAACGGGGCCGGATACAAAGTAGCTCCAGAAGCTACGCTAACGCTATACACCATCCCCATTTTCTCCCTCAGCTCGGCCAAAAGCTTCATCTTCACGACTTCGCACAAAACTTGATTCCGCAGATTGAACACCGCCAATCCTCCTTGAACCTGCTGGTGCTGATAGACCAAGGATACCGTAGCCTTGGGCGAATCTCCTGCCTGGCGCCGAAGGGAAGCAGCAGTAGTCCTGATTTTTCCGCCATCGTAAGCGTAGGATGAAAGCGCATTGCCCGAAGGCAGACCTCCGACATAAGTCAGGATCAATGGTTTCAATCGATCTAAATCGCAGTCGGCCATTACGACAAAAGTGTATCCTGAAGCCTTCCCAAAAGAGTTCTCGAAAACAGGTAAAACCCTCTCTATTTTCATTTCAGTCTCCAGCACACGATCAGTCAATTCCTGAGACGTGTAATCGCTATCTTTCAACAAGGCGAAGAAATCATCGAAGAAGCGGCTCTCGTCCGTCTTGTTTTTGGAACGGTATTCCTGAATGGATTTTTCTTTCATCTGGCTAAACACAGAAGAATCCACTCTCGGGTAGTTCCACTTGAGATACATCAATTGAAACAAGGTTTCTGCATCCCGGAGGTTAGCACTTCCTGAAACTCCAGAACGCGATTTGTCAATCAAAAACCGAACTGAGGCGCTGCTTCCAGCCAAAGCATGGGACAATGCTTCCCGGCTAAACTCGCCTGCGCCGCTTAGCCCGACAATACTGCCGGCAACAACACCCGTCACATAATCGGAAGGATCGAGCGAGTAGGCTCCACGCGACCGGAAACCTGAAAGCAGTATGCGATCTTTCTCGGTAACAGCCCGCTTGAATATCACGGTTACTCCATTAGATAATTCCAGTTGCCGGGCTCCTATTTCGGGAATAGAATCGTCTTTCACCACCCTTGCAGCAGTTGGTTCTTCCGGCAAAAGCTGATCCGGCACCGAGTCAAGGTCATTGCGATAAGGGATTGTCGGTAGCTTTTGAACCTTCCGTAGGAATGCCAACAAGTCTGCATCGGATTGAAACTGTTTTCCTGCATCGCCAAATGCCGTCAATAAATGATGCGTCTTGTCGGGGCGGACAATCTTTTTTAGAAGCTTCACCATAGAGGTGGAGTCCACACTACCGATATATTTGCTGAGCAATGCGTATTCTTCGCTGGCTGAAGTCACCGTGTTTCCCTTAAAGAAATCCGCATATATCTCGTCCATCAATCCATCTGATGATACGGGAGACTTGGTTTCGGCACGGTTTTTCACCAGATTGAGGTAAATCTTTTTTTGCTTGTCAATCTCTTGCTGCAAAAAGCCGTAACTGAACATTTGATTTATCTGGGTTGAAAAATCACGGATTCCCATCTTCAAATCAGTAGGATTCAATTCCACCGTGGACAGAAGAACCTTCTTCTCGTTCAAGAAATCGGAAACACCAATGCTGGCGGATTTGTAGGACGGATTTTTGAATGACAAGGAATTCAGACGAGCCTTCATCAGCCTGTTAAGCATTTGGTATGATAAATATTCCACATATTCCGGATGAGTCCGGATCGGCTTTGCCTTAGGAAGTAACTGAATACAGCTTAGCTCCACTTTCTTCAACGATTTATTCACTACGATCCGGGCATTGTCCGAAGCATAATCATCGATCGAGGATTTTACATTTGGAACTGGATGAGATTTCATCCCCCCGAATTTATCCACAATCATTTGCTGCACTGCGCTTGGATCCACATCGCCAACAACGGCTACGGCCATAAGTTGGGGTTGGTACCACTGTTGATAGAAATGCAACAATTCCTCACGTTTGAAATTCCGAATCACAGCGGTGTCGCCTATCACAATCCGCTCCGCAAAACGAGAGCGATTCAGCAAATCCATCAGCAGAGCATTATTTGCATCAGCCTGAGGCCCGGTTTTGGAAAGCCATTCGGAAAGAATGACACCCCGTTCCTCTTCAATGTCCGTGCTATCAAGCAAAAGGCCATTAGCCATGTCGTGAAGAATCGTCAAAGTGGAATCAACAAGACGGAGGTTTCTGGACGGGAGCTGCAGTTTGTACACCGTTTCATTGAATGACGTATGCGCATTCATGTCCTTTCCAAATTTAGCTCCTTTGGATTCGAGGAACGAAACCAGCGAATTTCCTGGAAAATGCGTGGATCCGTTGAAAGCCATGTGTTCCAAGAAATGCGCCAGGCCTCTCTGCGAATCAGATTCATTAACAGAACCAACCCGTATGAAAAGACGGTAAACGGCTTCACCCTTCGGATATGAATTCGGATATATGTAATATTTCAGTCCGTTTTTCAGTTCTCCCTTGACCAAAACAGGCGACTGCTCAATTTGCTGAGCAAAAGCAGTGTGGAGCAATGAGAAAAGAAAAACGAAACACAGAAAGTTCCTTTTCGATTTTATCATTTGACTTTGTTTATGGTTAGAATCGACTGGTTGTGGCTGGAGCCGGGAAAGCCGACCGCATACCCCTGGTTGTTGCCGACAAGCACAATTTGGATGGAATTGTTTTTCGACCAATCGAGGTTCTGATTGGGAAGCCACTGAATCCGCACAGGCATGGCAAATATACCCGGGAGAAACTGAAGCGTATCCCGTTTGGTGATGCGGTTGAAATCCAAGCCTTGCTGAAGTCCATCGCCAACCTTCACTTGATAAAACACATCCACGGTATCCAACGTCAGTGCCGAGCTCAGATACACGTAGTAGGAAGCCACGGAATTTGCTTTCACATTAACAGAAGTAGAAGCAGCTTCATCCTTCATGATGTGAATATATTTTACATCATAGGACTCCGTCTCCTCCATTCCGCAGGCAGAAAAGATCAATAGCGCCAGGACAGATATTATATACTTTACGTGATAATTGATTTTCATCTGAATTGTGATTTATATTATTTGTTGATTGTAGGATTACCAACCATGTTAGGGTTGGCATCCAATTCTGTCTGCGGAATGGGCAGAACGAAATAGTCGCTCGGGTAACCAATGTACTTTACCTCCGAGTACGACCCCGTTGCCCTCACCAAGTCTTTTCCCCGACGGGTGATGTCAAAGAAATTGTGTCCTTCGAAACAAAGTTCGCGAGCCCTCTCTTTATCAATCAGGGAGGCGATCTCTGTTTTGTCGGAGGTGTTGATCTCTATCTCACCCACGGTCTTTTTCAATGCGCGGGCAATAATCGCTTTCAAGTCGTCCAAAGCTTTTTCGGGTTGATTCAACTTCAAATATGCCTCGGCACGGTTTAGGTACATTTCCGACACACGAAGCACCATGGGATCGTATCTTTCCGTGTTGTCGTCTTTGGGCACGGAGATATAATATTTGAGCGTCGCATATTTCTTCACATTCTCCGTCAATGGTTTGAATAAGTTAAGCCGAATATCATTCGGATTGTCATACAGGCTTATGAGCGTGTCGGCTGCTATAGCAATTGGGTTTGAGGGAGCATAAAATTGGCCAAGGGTTTTAGGCTTCTTGGTCCCGTTGATTCTGAAGATGGCTTCCTTGCCAGCCACCATGCCATTATACATAGACAAATAGTCTTCACCATACGCCAGTTGAGAATTATCGATGACCAAGGAGGCATATTTCGCGGCATTTTCCCAATCTCCGGAATAAAGGTAAACCCGGCAAAGCAACGCCTGAACAGCCTTCTTGGATACATGGTAAGCATCCACCATGGCCGTAGTGCCGAACAATGTTTCAGCCTCCAACAGATCTTCTTTGATGAAATCGTAAACCTGTTTTACAGTGGCTCGCGAAACATTGTCGTCCGGACCCGGCGTTTGACGGAGAATCGGCACCCCCAGGTGAGAGGCATCCGCTGTATAACCGTAGGGCTGAGCATAGGTCCGGCACAAGTCAAAGTGACAAAGCGCCCTCACAAACAAGGCTTGCGCTTTTATCAATTTCAGATCAGCAGCACTGTTGGGATAAGTACTCAGGAGATATGGCTGATATTGAATGATATTGTTGGCATTGGTGAGAGCAATGTATATTTTTTTCCAGATATATCCCACCGCCAACGTCTCTTGCTCGGGATCCGAGGTGAAGTTGTACTGGTAAATCATGGCCGGGACAGAAGTCACGGATTTCAGATCGACCATATTTCCAGCCACTTCGGGGTATTCATAAAATTCGGAGCAATAGTAATTATAGGTTTTGCTATACATCCCTGCCACGGCGGCATTCATCCCGTCCATATCCGAGAAAAGGCTGGGAATAGTCACTTTACCTGTTGTCTCCACCTGCAAGAAATCACTACATGAGGGGGATAAGAAGGCAAGAAGAGCGACCGTAAGTATTTTGATTTTTTTTTCCATTTTCAATGCTTCTATATGTTTCTAAAATGTCAAATCCACACCCAAGGAGTAGGTTGTTTCCATCGGGTATCCACTCACTGATTGCTTGTACGAGTTGCGATTAGATTTGCCATAGGGGGTAAAAAAGCCAAGATTGTCGGCAATAAAAGTGACACTGCAAGAAGAAATCCCGAGAGGCTTGTAGAACTTATCCGGCACTTGATACCTAAGGGCGATATTTTTCAGCCTCAGATAAGTGGTGTTGTAAACATAACGGGTGGAATTCATCACCGACTTGGTGGAAGTTCCCCAGATTAGCTTGGGTGTAGAGGCAATGTCTCCGGGTTTTTGCCAACGATCCAACTGATTGATCGATTGGTTTTGCGACATGATTAGATAGCCATCGGAGGAAACGTCTCTTCCAAAAGTGCTAAACGCATATCCGCCTAACTGATAGACCATCTGGGAGGAAAAAGAGAAATCCTTGTAAGTGATCTCGGTGGAGACTCCTCCGTTGACTGCGGGCGAGGCTGTCTTCCAAGGCACGCGGTTCTCGGTGCTGTAGGTGCGGGTTAGATTGTCATGCGCATCATACCACAACGGAGCTCCATCCCGGGGATCAACACCAGCCCAGCGAATCAGGTACAAGGTGTTGGTGTCGTATCCTTCGCGCCAGATATAATTCCCCATCACTTTTTCTATGCCGTTATACATATTCACCAGCCTGTTCACATTGTGGGATGCGTTTAGGGTGAAAAACCAATTGAGATCTTTTTTCTGAAGCACCTGTATTTCGACATTG
>MKRS01000676.1 GCA_001897035.1 Bacteroidales bacterium 45-6 | reverse complement strand
CCGATCTGCTCATGATCGCGTCGGGAATCTTCAAGGACCGCCGCGCGGCGTGGGCGATTCGCGAGCACAAGGACCGGTTCGCGGACATCCTGTACGGCGACAAATGCGTGAAACCGCTCGCGCCCGACGCTCCGGAGTCGCCGCTCGCACTCAGCCGTCACTTCCGTAATGCCGGCGTCGTCATCGCGCGCGATCGCTGGGACGAGAAGACCACGATGCTCCAGTTTACCGCGCCCTCGTTCTATTCGACAAATCATCTGCACCGGGATTCGAACTCGTTCACGCTGCATTATCGCGGCGGACTCGCGATCGATTCGGGCCTCTACGACGAAGGCAAGGCCTTCGAAGGCGGTTACAACGGGGTGCACTGGCGGAACTACTTCACGCGCACGATCGCGCACAATGCGATCGTCGTGTTCGATCCGAAGCAGGAGATGACCGTGCTGGAAGGCCCCGCGTCGAACGACGGCGGCCAGATCTTTCGTGAAGATCCGTGGACCCTCGCGGACATTCAGCCTGGCGGATACGCGCACATGGATGGCATCACGCGTTACGCTGACACGACGGACTACACGTATGCGTCCGGCGATGCCACGAAGGCTTATGACGCCGAGCGCGTGCGGCTCGCGCAGCGCGAAATCGTTTACCTGAGGAATTCAGGTCGCGCGCATCCGATCGTCGTGGTGTTCGATCGTGTTGAGAGTGTGAAAGTGGAGTTCCAAAAACGCTTCCTGCTGCACACGGTGAACGAGCCGGTTATGAGCGGTGTCGTGACCGTCGCAGAGCATAAAGGCGGCCGCCTTTCCTGCATCACCCTTCTACCGGAAAAAGCGAAGCTCGAACTCATCGGCGGGCCCGGCAAGGATGCGTGGGTGGATGGGAAAAATTATTCCTGGATCCCGACGACGCGCAAGAAACCGGGCCGCGATCCCGGCGAGTGGCGGCTCGAGGTTTCGCCACGCCAGCCGCATTTGCGCGATTACTTCCTTCATGTGCTCTTCGTCGACGATGTCGGCGCGAAACCGGTGAAAGCGAAGGATGCGAAACTCACCCGGACGAAAGACGACGCCACGGTGCACGTCGGCGACTGGACGATCACCTTCCCGTTCGAAGCCG
>MKRS01000675.1 GCA_001897035.1 Bacteroidales bacterium 45-6 | reverse complement strand
TGAATGGCAGTAATGGCTGCATAATATTTGATGGTCTGGCGCAATGTGTCGTTTGCTCCCAATTGAGCAGGAGTTGCTCCATCAAAAACAGGCAGGCTGGGTACCTCGATGTAAGCTTCGAAGAAGTCAGCCGCACGCTTGAAATCCTTCTTGTCGTTGTAGAAAACCCCGCCATTGATTAGAAATGGAAGGTTTGACTTGAGGATTGCTGCAATATCCTTGCGGTATTTGTTCTTCACCTTGCCTTTTTCGTCAGGTTTTTGTCCCAATTCATCGGCCTTCGAATAAGGGTCGATGGACGAATAGACGGCATCGTACATGGCTTTTTCATCGAAGCCTTGTTTCAACTGTTGCTTGATGCGTTCTGCATCAAAAGCTGCATTCTCAATGTCTCCGGCAGTTTTCCATGTTTCGGCATCGTTCGCAGTTTCAGGATTAGTCAAAGCTCCCTTGATTTGCTCCCTTGCTTCAGAATAGTTTTTTGAAGTGAGGGCGGCCTTTGCATCTTTCACAGCCTTTTTCTGTGCGTATGAAGAGGCAGAAATGGCGGCTACCAATGTAATTGACAACAATATTCGTTTCATAAGAATTTTGTTTAAGTTTATAAAAGGTTTATTCGGTTTCAGTTATTTCTTCGGCAGATTCGGGAATGTCCTCATCCTTTTCGGAAATCACCTTGCAAACAGAGGCAATCTCATCGTTCCGCTTGCCCAAGTTGATGAGGCGAACACCCTGAGTGGCCCGTCCCATGACACGCAGATCGGCCACCTTGACACGGATCGTAATGCCAGACTTGTTGATAATCATCAGGTCATTGTCGTCGGTCACACTCTTTATGGCAACCAAGTTACCTGTTTTGTCGGTAATGTTCAACGTTTTAACACCTTTTCCTCCCCGGTTGGTGATTCGATACACCGGAATAGGATTGCCTTCTTCGTCCAGTGCAAGCGTTCCGTCCTCGTTGAGTTCATTCAGGTAAGTCCGTTTTCCATATCCAAGTTCGGATACCACCATGATGGTTTCGTCCGTCGAATTTTTCGGGATGGAAATCATGCCGATCACTTCGTCGTCTCCCTCTTCGTCTATCCGCATACCGCGTACACCTGTGGCTGTGCG
>MKRS01000674.1 GCA_001897035.1 Bacteroidales bacterium 45-6 | reverse complement strand
TTGTCTTCGTAGAAAAGCACTGTCCCATAGCCTGATGCGAAAGATTTGTTGATCTTGTCTTCGGTGGTAGGATAAGCACTTTCCGGAACGATGGCTTTGAGTGTCTCTTTCGTGATTTCCCACAAGCGACGGTGTTGTTCGCCGAGCAGAACCACAGCGCGTGCTGTTTGCGAATTGAATGACGAAGGGACATGTAGTACTGCAAATTCCACAATGTCTTGTATTTCCTTGTCGGAAATGGGAGATTTGTCGCTCAGCGCATAGTATGTGCGTCTGTTTTTCACAACTTCTTTAAAACTACTCATGGCGCTTTCTACTTTATGATTTTAGGTTATAACAAATTCAAGTGTGAATTGTTTAGAAATGGATGTTAAACAAGCTAATTGACACGCGATATTTGTTTTCCTTCAAAAAATCCTGTAATGTTTTCAACCACTTCGTGCTGCATTTCCAGTCGGCTTTCCACTGTTTTTGTTCCTGCGTGAGGAGTTAGGACGACATTTTCGAGTTCAAACAATTCAGGGGATATGTTCGGCTCGTTCTCGAAAACGTCCAATCCGGCACCAGCTATTTCACCCTTTCGGAGAGCCTGCGCCAATGCTTTTTCGTCCACCAGGCTACCTCGCGCTACGTTGATAAGCAATGCCTCGTTTCTCATTTTGGAGAAAGCCTTCTCGTCGAATAGGTGGAATGTTTCGGGCGTGGCCGGTGCATTGATGGAAATCACATCCGACTGCCGGAGTAGCGACTCGAAGTCAACGTATTTTGCCTTGTATTCATTTTCGATGGAGGCATCCAAAGGGCGGCGGTTGTTGTAAATCACTTTCATTCCCGAAGCGAGTGCCCTGCGGGCCACAGCCTGGCCGATGCGTCCCATTCCGAATATTCCAAGGGTTTTGCCATAGACAGAAGTGCCCAGGTTGTTGTAAAGCCCCCACTGAAGCTTTTCTTTTGAGCGCAAGGCGGAGTTGTAGAATGCGATGTTGCGTGCTGCGGCCAATAGGAGGCCAAAGCAGAGCTCGGCTGTGGGTTCCAACACCGAATTTGGGGTGTTGGTCACGGCAATGCCTTTGCTGGCTGCATATTCTACATCGATGTTATCGTATCCAACTCCGAA
>MKRS01000673.1 GCA_001897035.1 Bacteroidales bacterium 45-6 | reverse complement strand
GTATATCGCTAAGGAGACGGTTTTCAATGAAGAAGATTACTACGAAGTGATTCGGAAAAAGACGGCTTCCTTGCTGTCTGTTTCCATGAAAATGGGTGCTCTTTCTGTGGGTGCTCCCAAGGATGTGGTAGATCGTTTTGCGAAGATGGGCGAATATTTGGGCATTTGCTTCCAGTTGAGGGACGACATTTTCGATTATTTTGGCGACGATGTGGGAAAGCCCACAGGCAACGATATACGTGAGGGAAAGGTCACACTACCACTTATTTACGCATTGAACAATACCACTTCCGAGTTGCGTGAACACTATATCTCTTACCTCACGAAACATGAATTGGATGAATCGGTTATTGCGGAATTGATTGAATTTGCGAAAGTCAATGGTGGGGTAGATTATACCTACGACTCGATGAAGGCTTACAGCCAAAAGGCGCATGACTTGATTATGGAGATGGATGATTCCGAATCTCGTGAAGCTCTGTTGGCAGCTATTGATTACATTATTGAACGGAAATACTAAGATTATTGGAAAAAAATATAAAAACGGGCTGAAGAATTTTCTCCAGCCCGTTTCTATTTCATATTAACTAATTAGTTTCCAATTGAATCCAGTAGGTTTTTTGCTAACCGGCTTGCTCCTATCCGGAAATATTCATTGCTCAACCATTCTTCTCCAAGTACTTCTTTCACAAGTGTATAGTATTTCACGGCATCTTCCGTGGTGGAAATTCCGCCAGATGCTTTGAATCCCTTCTTGTCTCCTGTCTTGCCGTAATATTCCTTTAGGATGGAACACATCACGTAGGCTGCCTCCAAGGTTGCCCCATCATATACTTTTCCAGTGGATGTTTTCAGGAAATCTGCACCTGAATAGAGCGATAAGATGGAAGCTTTCTTGATGCTTTCGGCCGTTTTCAATGCTCCTGTTTCGAGTATCACCTTTAGGCGTGCATCGCGGCAGGCGTGCTTGATCTCTTGAATTTCTTCGCTTAGTTCCTCGTAGTTTTCTGAGAGGAAATATCCCAGGTTTAGCACTATATCTATCTCTTCAGCCCCGTCGGAAACGGCCAAGGCTGTTTCTGCAATTTTTACTTCGAGCATGGTTTGCGACGAGGGAAAACCGGCAGCCACGCAGGCTATTTTGACATTTTCTGCGGTCAAAGCTTCTTTCACTGTTTCTGCAAAATTGGGGAACACGCAGATGGCGGCCACATTGTCCATGTCGGGGCGTGCACCTTCGAAGTCGTTCACACTTTCGGTGAATTTCCACACGGATTCTTTTGAATCCGTTGTGTTTAAGGTGGTTAGGTCTATCAGTGAGTATAGTTTCTTATATACTTCCTTGTTGTTGTTTTCGGCAAATTTTTCAGCTATGATTTTTGCCACTTTTTCTGCAACTTCGTTGTCATCGAGTTTTGTATTGTATTGACTCAATGCTTCATGATACTTGTTACCTGAACTCATATTCAATTGTATTTTAATGTTTTACTTCAATTTTTCGTTGTTGATATGTCGGTTTTTGTCCCGGATAGTTTTTTTCTCCATGTTTTTTTCGAATGCTTCCGTCAGGTTGATCCCTGTTTGGTTTGCCAGGCATATCAGCACCCACAATACATCGGCCATTTCGTCGCCTAAGTTTTTGTCCAGATCAGACTTTTTGAATGATTGGTCGCCGTAGGTTCTGGCCATGATTCGTGCCAGTTCCCCCACTTCTTCTGTGAGTATGGCCATGTTGGTGAGTTCGCTAAAATAGCGTACTCCTATCGTTTTTATCCAGTTATCTACTTGTTTTTGAGCTTCTTCTATTGTCATTATTCTTTATTTTTCGAGTCTATCCAAATAGTCACAGGGCCGTCGTTGATTAATTCTACCTGCATGTCGGCTCCAAACTCTCCTGTCCCAATTTCTTTTCCTGTTTTCGTTCGTAAAGCTTCGCAAAAGGCTTCATAGAGCGGTATGGCTATTTCGTGCTTGGCTGCACGGATATAGGAGGGCCTGTTTCCTTTTTTGGTGGATGCGTGCAGGGTAAATTGCGAAACCACAAGTATTTGCCCCTCAATGTCTTGAACAGATTTATTCATTACTCCGTTCTCGTCATTGAATATACGCAATTGAATAAGCTTGTTTGTCAGCCATTCTATGTCATCAGTGCTGTCATCGTTTTCAATGCCAATAAGTACGAGTAATCCATTTGAAATGAATGATTTACATTCATTTTTGATTATCACGGATGCTTTCTTTACACGTTGAACGAGTGCTCTCATCTTTTTCAGTTGTTTCGCCCTTCTTTTACTGCAAATGTAAAGTTAAGAATATTCTTTTAAATTTTCTGCCCAAATGAACGCCCCTTCTCATTTGCTACGTTATGTTGAGCAAAATAGTCGGATATGATTTTGGCTTTTTTCTCTCCGACAAGCGATTCAATTTCTTTTATATCTGCTGATTTCAAACGCTTTATGCTTCTAAAATAGTTCAACAATTTTTTTTGAGTCGCTTCTCCTATGCCATTCATTTGATCGAATTCTGACCTTATTTGTGCTTTGCTTCTCACTTGTTTGTGGAAGGTGATGGCGAACCTGTGAACCTCATTCTGGATCTGTTCTAAAAGATGGAAAATGGCTGTGTTTTGCTTGATTCCTACCTCTTTGGGAGGAAATCCAAAGAGAATCTCGGCTGTCTTATGCTTGTTGTCTTTTGCTAATCCGGCAATTGGAATGTCGAGGTGAAGCTGGTCTTGGATTATTTGCCTCACTGATTCCATTTGCCCCTTTCCCCCGTCAGTGATAATGAGGTCGGGTAGGGGAGTCTCTTCCTCGATCATGCGGGTGTAGCGTCGGAATACAACTTCTTGCATCGAGGCATAATCGTCGGGACCCACCACCGTTTTGATGTGATATTTCCTGTATTCTTGCTTCGAAGGTTTTCCTTTTTTGAATACAACGCAGGCGGCTACTGGCGAAGAACCCTGAATGTTTGAATTGTCGAAACATTCTATGTGAAGTGGCATCTTTTGCATCCCGAGGCTCGCTTGTATTTCTTTCAGGATGCGTATTGACCGCTGTTCGGGGTTCAGTGCTTCTGCTTTTTTTAGCTTGTCAACCTTGTATTGCTTGACATTTTGCTCGGAAAGTTCCAACAATTTTCGTTTGTCTCCGCGTTGGGGGATGGTAAAGATCACATTGTTAAGTGATAAATCCGGAATGAAGGGAACAATCACTTCCTGCGACTTGCTGCCGAACCTGGATCGCATTTCCACAATTCCCAGCCCCAGTGTGTATTCCTTCTCTTCGTTCAGAATCCGTTTATATTCGAACGTAAATGCTTGGTTAATAGCTCCATTCACTACGTGCAAATAGTTAATATATGCAGCCTGCTTGTCTTCGTCGTAGCTGAATACATCGATATTATAGGTGATTTGACTGACAACAGTTGATTTTGTACGGAAATTATCGATCAATGTGTATTTCTCTTTTAGCAATTGGGCCTCTTCAAATTTCAGCTCAGCCGCCTTTTCTTGCATTTCCTGGTAGATTTTTTTGATAATATCCCCAATATTCCCCTTCAATATTTCTTTGATCTGCGCGATATTCTTGTTGTATTCTTCTACGCCTTGAAATCCCTCACACGGGCCTTTGCATCTTTTGATGTGGTATTCCAAGCAAACCTTGTATTTTCCTTTTGCGATTTGTTCTGGTGACAAGTTGAGTTTGCATGTGCGGATGGGGTACAATTTGTGGACAATCTCCATCATAGCCCGTATTGCTACAACGGAGGTGTATGGGCCAAAATAGAGTGAGCCATCTTTGTAAATCTTTCTTGTTTGAAAAATTCGAGGAAAATATTCATTTTTGATGACGATAGAAGGGTAGGTTTTATCGTCTTTCAGCATGATGTTGTACCGAGGCTTGAACTGCTTGATAAGGTTGTTCTCCAGGAGGAAGGTGTCCTCTTCGGTGTCCACCACGATATATCTTATGTCTTTTATTTTGCTTACAAGCACCCGTGTCTTAGGGCTATCGTCGTGTGTTTTCGTGAAGTAGGACGATACCCTCTTCTTCAAGTTCTTGGCTTTTCCCACATAGATGATGCTCCCTTTTTCATCAAAGTACTGATAGCATCCCGGTTTTTCAGGAATGTTTTTGATGATATTTTTGAGGAAATCACTCATTGATTATGTTGTTTTTAGATAGGAAATTTAATTAAGGACTCGATTTGTACATCTTCCGGAAAACACTTTCTGCCTTGTAACTCTTCCAGTTCAATAATAAAATTGACATATACTTTTTTTACTCCCATTTTTTTCACTAACCGATATGCTGCTGCCATTGTGCCGCCTGTGGCCAATAGGTCATCGTGTAGTAATACTATATCGTCTTCGCATAGCGCATCCGTATGTATTTGAATGGTGTCTTTTCCGTATTCTTTTTCGTAGGTTTCCTCGATTACGGATGCAGGAAGTTTTCCTGGTTTTCTTACGGGAATAAAACCTGCATTCAGTTTCAAAGCAATGATTGAGCCTAAAATAAATCCGCGTGATTCTATGCCAACTACTTTTGTGATCCCTTTATCTTGGTACAAACGGTAAGTGTTTTCACTAACTGATTTCAATCTTTCTGCATCTTGGAATAGGGTAGTCACATCTTTGAATTGTATCCCATCGATAGGAAAATTAGGGATGTTTCTTACGGCTTGTTTTAATTCTTCGTTCGTTATGTTCATCTTCCTTTGTCGGTACTGTTCCACGTGTAACAGGCCTTCTCTCTCTTGATAAGAAGCTCATTCTTCTCGCAATTGTTTGGAGGTCTTATTTCAAGTTTTAAGTCAGAATATCTTTTTAATTTTCTTGTTATAAAAGCTTTACCTATTTTGTTCCACGTGTAACGGCCTTTGTTTTTCTTACCCTTTATCGCCCCATGAATACCAAAAGGATGTTTATATCATTCGGCGAAATGCCAGGAATTCTTCCTGCTTGGGCGATGGTTTCAGGATTGATCCTCGTTAGCTTTTGCCGCGCCTCTGTGGACAAAGACTGAATGGAATTGTAGTCGAACTTGTCCTTGATGAAGATGTTTTCGAGCCGATTTATTTTGTCTGCAATGATTTTTTCCCGTTCGATGTATCCTTCGTATTTGATCTTTATTTCTACTGCTTCCGCAATCTCTTCTTTTCTGTTCTGGACAATTTCCAGTTCTGCTTTGAGGGCGGGGCAAGCTTCTTCCATGTCGGCAAATGTGATCTGAGGACGGCTTAAGAGGTCTCTCAGTTTGGTAGATCTTTTCAGTGCGGCAGTTCCTAACTTTTCCAGTGTTGGATTGATCTCTTCGGGCTTTATACTGAAACCTGCCGTGAATTGGATGAGCCTTTCCATTGCCTTTTCTTTTTCGGAAAGAAGGTTTATCCTTTTTTCTTTTGCCAAGCCAATTGATTCACCTTTTCTGGTCAAGCGGGAGTCTGCATCGTCTTGGCGAAGTAGTATTCTGTATTCGGCTCGCGAGGTAAACATACGGTAGGGTTCGTCCACACCTTTTGTCACCAAGTCGTCAATAAGTACGCCAATATAAGCCTCGTCTCTTTTCAATATGAATTCTTCGCCACCGTGTGCGTTGATGTGTGAATTTATT
>MKRS01000672.1 GCA_001897035.1 Bacteroidales bacterium 45-6 | reverse complement strand
CCTCTTCTATGTGCTGCTTGGCTTTTGCCAGTTTTTTCATCTGAATAATGATAAATGAGATGAAAATCAACAGCATAACAAATAAAACGCTGACCATTACCAGCAGTTGTCTCAGCTTGTTTTGCTGGTGTTCGCGATCCAACTGATACGCCCGATCGATGATCGGCAATATTTTGGATGTCTGTATGTTGCGCAATCTGGCGTTGTAGAAGTTAGCATCGTCTAGGCTTTTCTTTATATAGAAGTTCGCCCGTTCGATATCTCCATTTTCGAACAGCAATACAGCCACGGTTCGCAACGATATGTTTTCCTTCACCGCTGCTTTTACGTCAGAAATAGCTGATATGGCGAGGTATTTTTTTTCCTTCTCCCTATCTCCTTTCTGTGCATAGAGAAATGACAGCACGGAGGCAATTCCTGTGCTTTCTTTCGTGCTGGGTTTTACTTTGGGGAAATAGCCCAGCAAAAGGCCCTCGGCATCAGCATATTTGCCGTTTTCTATATACCGGAGACCTTGTTTGACTGCATAATCATAAGATTTTTTGTCCAAAATGCCAATTAATATATCAAGGTATCGGTTCTTCTTCGCGACCAGCTCTTCCACATCGTAGCTCCCTTGGTACTCGACCATGTAGATGTATATGTCGGCATAGGTTTTGTAATAGTTCACGAGTTGGTTTTTTGTCAGGCCTTCTTTGCTAACCAAATCCAAAAAAGTCAATGCTTTCGTGAAAATACCTGCTTTGGCTTCGCTGCGAGCCAATTGGATTCGGCTATCGGCAATCCAGCCTGCATTATTCACTTCTATTGCAGTTTCCAAGGCTCTTCGAGAATAAGCAATGGAAGAATCACATAAGTATGTTTCGTATTCCGACGCCAGATTCAGGCAAGCATAGTAGATGCCGTCCTTGGATGTTTGGTTCTGAAGCTGGCTTTTGAGCTTATCCAAATAGGACTCTTTCAAGCTGGTGTACTTCTTCTCTTGTGTAATTGCCTGATCCAACTCGATAAACAGGGAATCTAATTTCAGCTGAGCTGGCAATGGATCAGCTAAAATCACAAGGCACATAATAGAAATGAAGAATTTTATCATCTACACAGCATTGGAATTGGTAAGAACTTAAGAAAAAACATCTATTGGCTTAGAAATAAGGTTCAACAGCTTTTGAAAAACGACACAACAGTAAGCGGTAAATTGTCATTTGTATGATCGCAAGGTTTCTTTATGTAAAGATATTGTAAAAACGCATTATCTGCAATAGTATGAAAAGAGTTCTGTTGTTTTTTTGCCAGACGGTGCTCTTGCTCGATGAAAGCATCAACAATAGCTTGTAACAGCTCTTAGCCTATTTGCCAACATCAGGGCAGATGTTTTACATATTTGTTGCCGTTATACTTCATTACAAGATTATCGAAAAGCCAGCGAGGTGAGAACTATGCGATTCGCGTGTACATAAATGTTCATTCGCAATCGGCTAATGAACAAAATAGAGAACTAAAAAAATAAATTCCCAAATCGTCACCTGCAGGCTTGGATCGTAAAATATAAAATGTCAGCTATTTCAAAGAACGTTCATTTATTTTTAGTGGACACTATTGGTATAGGATAGCTACAAGGTTTGTATAAGGTAGCTGCATCCTATCCATAAGCGCAGATAGGTGAATGTTTGTGTGTAAACGAGCGTGGTTTGGAATAAAAATACATCTCTGATTATCACGCTTTAAAAGTGTCAGATTGTACCCTTCCACACGTCTTCAACGAAAGGGATAGGAAATCCAGCTTAGCTATTCCGAAGACCAACTTAAGTCCGCCGAACGGCCACGGATGTGGGTATGAGATGGCATAATCATACATGTCGGCCCCTTCAAGTAAGTGACCAAGAGATTTAGTAATTCAGTTTACTCCGTGGTGAAAAAGATATTTCGCTTAATCAGAGGAACTGTCTCAAAAGAAATTCTGAACGCAAATTGTTTTAATTCTTTTTGCATTTTAAATCAGTAATTTAATTTGAATCGATCTATTTGAAAAATGCAAAATTAGCGTTCTTTAAGACAGCCGATCCCGTGAGGCTGCCGTTGCTAGGGTTGCCATAGCCTCTAACCGATTTTGCGTTTTGAGGCGTAAATACAAAAATGGCTTTAACCAATCAATTCTTCAGGTCGAACTCATATTATTCACAAAAAAACTTCTATTTTTAGGTAGGGTTTTCTCTTCCGCAAGCGGTACATGATAAAACGGGTTTGACAAATGCTGGGCAAAACTGAATTTAAACTTTTGTTTGACACTTATTTCGATGCTATCCGGAGCTTCGTATTCTATCGTTGTGGCGACGCCAACGTGGCTTCCGATGTGGCGCAGGAGGTGTTTATGAAAGTGTGGGAAAAAAGGGAGCAATGGGACGGTGACAATTTGAAACCCTTGCTCTACAAAATGGCTTCCGATATGCTGGTGAATACTATTCGAAAAACAGCAAGCCGGAACGACTTTGAAACGAACATGATCCTTGAAGATCAATCGGCCTTGTCTCCCGAGGAGGAAATGCTCCACAAGGAGCTTACATCGCAGTATGCGAGGGCTCTGGAAGAGATGCCCGAAATGCAGCGCATCGTGTTCCTGATGAGCCGGAACGACGAACTGAAATACCATGAGATTGCCGAACGCCTCGAAATAGGCATCAAGGCTGTGGAAAAGCGGATGAGTGCCGCTCTGAAATTTCTTAAGACTGAAATGTTATCTATTGGAAATGAGACCTGAAAAAATAAAAATCGCTCCCCAGTGGAGCAAAAGCAAGGACGAGATATGGGAAGAAACTTTTTCCGGGCTGGAGGATTTTGGGCTGGAAAAGAAGGTGAAACGAATCACTATATGGAGATATGTAGCTGCTGCGGTTGTTCTCGCGGTGATTTCACTCTCGGCTTCTTATTTTTATCATGTGACGAAAATCTCCACTCCGGGGATGCAACTTGCGGTGAATCTTCCGGATGGCTCGAAAGTGCGGTTGAATGCCGACAGCAGGCTCACCTACAAGCCGCTCTGGTGGTTTCTGGCAAGGAATGTGAAACTTAGCGGGGAGGCCTATTTTGAAGTGAAGCATGGACGGCGTTTCAGCGTGTTGTCCGAAGGCAAGCAGGTGAGCGTGCTGGGCACAAGCTTCAATGTCTTCGCACGCCCCGAAGGATATGCCGTGACCTGTCTCACAGGCCGGGTGCAAGTGGAGGTTAACCGGCAGACCTCGCTACTGACTCCCAACATGAGGCTCACAAGCCGGGGTGGAAACATCTCCGTGCAACAAAAATTCGAAGGGGCGCAAGCCATCGGATGGACGAAAAGCCGGTTTGTGTTTGTCGGCGTTCCGCTACGGGAGGTGATCCACGAAATGGAGCGTCAATACAATATCAGCATTCGCACGGAGGGAGACTTGAACCACACCTTCACGGGAAACTTTTCAAAAACGGAAAACCCCGAACAGGCACTCGACATTGTCGGAAGGCCCTTCGGGATAAAACTGAGTTATAAGAACAGGTGAGGAAACTTTTAATTGTTGTTTCGATGCTGTTGATACAGATACATATTGCATTTTCGCAGGAAGTGCGCTTGAACGTTGTGCACAAACCCTTGAATGTGGTGGTGAGCACGCTCGGACTGGAAGTTTCTTTCGATGACCAAGCACTTTCCCGCTATCTGGTGAGCCTTTCGAAGACCTTTCCGAATGCTGAAAAGGCACTGAAATACCTGCTGATCGGAAAACCTTTTCGAATAGAAAAAAGAGGACAAGTGTATATCATTATTTCCAAAAAAGCACCGATGAGAACATCTACGACATCGCCCAAAACGACCCCCAAAAGCGAGGGCTTCGCCTTCAAGGGTACCGTATCCGATGCGGAGACCAGGAAGCGGCTCGAATACGCCACGGTTTCGTTTCTCGGGCCGGACGGGCAGCCATTGCTTACGGCAATCACGGATGAAAAAGGAGCGTTTGCGATCACGATGCCGGATTATCCGCAAAAAATTCGGATCAGTTACCTCGGATACAAGACAGTTACAAAAGAAATTCCCCTTCCCAACACAGGCCTGGGGACTTTTCCCCTGCAAACAGAGGTCATCTCGTTGGACGAAACCATTGTTTCCTCCAACGATGTGCGCCACAAACTCGACCGGGAAAGCCACCTCGTCACAGGCCAGATGACGGAAGGGACGCCAAACGTGGAGGAATTGCTGAATAAGATCCCCGGCGTCTATCTCGACCGCTTGTCGGGTAGCATCCGGGTGAATAACAGCAAGGATGTGCTGCTTTTGGTGAATGGCGTGCAACAAGCTGTGGGCTATCTCCGGAATTTGTCGCCCGAAAGGATTCATTCGGTGGAAATTATCCGCGAGCTGTCGGGACGCTTCGTGTCGGACGGTTATTCGTCCATCATCAACCTCAAACTGAAAGAGAATTACAGCGGGTACGACATGTACGTTTCCTCAATTTCGGGAAGCAGCCTTTCCTCGAAAACCTCTGCGGGCCAAGCTGTGTTGACGAAGCCGTCGTTCGGAATCAACTACACCCAGAAGGATTACAGCTTCTTTGCAAACTATTCCTGGAGTCAGGAGACCCAGCACCTGCTGCTTACCAAAAAATTGGGCTATAAAGACTTTGTCCTGGAATCGGGAAACCCGGCAAACAGCAAGCCAAAGGACGATTACGATGCCGATAACGGGGTGTTTTCGTTGGGTATCACCCGGATTTTTTCGCCCAACCACTCCATCGGCTTGCAAGCAGATTTTGTGTCGGAAAATGTGAACTCATCGCAGATGCGTAGCTTGCAGCGAACCGAAACTACCAGCCAGGAGCAACGTTCGATGAAGGATTCGGTGGGGAACAACACCTCGGCAAGGACCTTTGTGGGAACCCTGTTTTACCAAGGGAAATGGAACAACCGCCTCCAGTTGTACGCCGACTTGTCCTATAACCATTACAGCAACGACATTTCCAACACCTATGTCCTGACTGACATCCAGCCATACGTGAGCGGAAACGATTATAACGAATACAAAGACCACAGCTTGCTGAACATAGAGGCGCAATACACGCTTTCGGCGAAGCTCTCCGTAAGCACCGGATACTCCAATTCGTGGCGGAAATACGCTTCAAGCAGCAGCCAGGGCGTAGGTTTCCTCGATTACCGGGAATCCCGCAACAAGTGTTTCGGGTATCTGTCCATCTATCCGACTCCCAAGATGCAATTTAAAGTGGGCGCAGCCATCGAGGAGGTTAGTTCTTGGAATCGCGACGTAAAGACAGCCTACGGTCGCCTCTTGCCTTACTCGCAACTGAATTTTAATTTCAGCAAAGCGGTAAATCTGAATGCAAGTTATTCGACGAGCCAATATTATCCGGCTCTCTACCAACTTAGTCCGATGAGCCTGGTGATCGACAAGTATTTGTCCCAGACCGGAAACGGCGGATTGAAGTCGGCGGTGACACACATGGCTGCTATCCGCCTCGCTTTGTGGGACAAGTTTTCCATTAGCCCGATGTTCGATTACACGCAAGGCAACATCAGCGAATTGTACCTCGAAAAGGAATACAAGCTCTACCGCACATTCACCAATGTGGATACCAAAGAATTCCGCATTCAAGCCACTTTCG
>MKRS01000671.1 GCA_001897035.1 Bacteroidales bacterium 45-6 | reverse complement strand
AGGAGCAAGGTAATCGCACGGGTTACCCGAAAATCGCTACGCACATTTTCGGACAACCTTCGTGCATACCTTGCCCTTGCAGGGGGCTGTGACCACGCAGAAGATAAATCCTGTACCCTAAGGATTTATCATCCGCTCAAAACACGCTCCCGATGGTCGCCTGTTCTGAGGTCACCGGGCAGCCTACGGATTTTGCTCCCGGCGGTCGCAAAAAGTCCGGGCTGCAGGCGCAGACTCCACTTCATCTCCCGGTGGTCGCTTGCGTTACATCCCGCTCAGATGCAAAAATGTATTTGATGGTTTTCCATACTCTTAAAAGAAACAGTTATGGAAAATAAAGATAAACCAGATGGCGAAACTCTTCGCGGACGTCCCAAGAAGGAGAAAGAGAAATTATCCTGCTCTATTAATCTCAAACTGAGCGAAAAGGATTTTAAGTCCGTGAAAGAGAAAGCCGGAAAGCTGGGTATGAAAGCTACACAGTATGCACGGGGAATGGTACTTAAGGGAAGTGTTAAACTACGCTTCTCTCTGGAAGATTTGGATTTGATGCGTAAACTCTCGGGGATGGCTAATAACCTGAACCAGATAGCACGGCAAGCCAATAAATCAGGTCTTGCCAATACGGCGATGGAAGTAATAAGTATAACCACTAAAATCAAAAAACTGCTGGATGATCGCTAAAAATATCAAAGGGAAGTCATTTAAGGGATGTGTTCAATATGTGATGAATGAGACGGCTGAACTACTGGAAGCAGAGGGAGTCTGGGCTGATAATGCCAAAGATATCATCCGCAGTTTTGCCATGCAGCGATTCGGCAGGAAGGAAATAAAGCAGCCTGTCGGGCATATACCTATATCGTTCGCACCAGAAGATAAAGAGCGGATGACCAATGATTTTATGGTACAGTTAGCCAAAGAATATATGCAGGAAATGGGAATTAAAAATACACAGTATATTATTGTCAGGCATCACAATACCGACAATGAACATTTACATATTGTGTATAATCGCATCGATAATAACTTAAAATTGATCTCTGTCAATAATGACTATAAACGAAATATCAAGACCTGTAAGAAATTAAAAGATAAATACAATCTGACTTATGGTAAAGGAAAAGATCGGGTTAAGCGTGAGAAACTTAACGATCCGGATAAGGTAAAGTATTATATCTACGATACAATAAAAGCCGTTTTACCGAATTGTAAGAATCCTGCAGACCTGCGATTTTCGCTTAAGAAGTTCGGGGTTAAGCTTGAATATAAGTACAAACGGACAACGAATGAGATTGAGGGTGTATCATTTCGGTATAATAATATTGCTTTTAAAGGTTCGCAAATTGACCGGAAATTTAGCTTCGGGAATCTAAAAAAGGTATTTGAGGAGAATATTAGATTACTACAAGAACAGGCGAAAAGGGAGCAAAAGCAACAAGAAATACAAGCTCGAAAAGGACAATCCCAAACGGAAAATAAACCGAAGGGACACTCTATTGGGGGAGTAGAATTAACACCACAGCAGTGGCAAATTCTGGAAGAGGGTGGTTTTATTTATCTGGAAGGGATAAAAAAGAAGGATAGTACTGGAAATTTTTCTTCCTATGTATTCCTCAATAATGAAAAGGACAAAGCTTTTTCATCTAAGGAGAATCCTGACGGTTTTGTCAAATATGGGAAATATGAAATGCGGATTCGGGATAAAATGCTTATAGAAGCAGGCCACGTCACTAAAGCTAAAGTCAAGTGGTGGGGAGGCCATGATTTTGCATATCCGTATCTCTGGAAAGAGAATAAAAGGGATAAAAAGTATATAGAATCATGGAATGACCCGAGAATATCGAAAGTGAATAAGGAAAATAAAAGCCAAAAACAAAGTCAACAGTCGGATAAAAGAAAACTGGGGCCCAAATTAGGATGAGTTTATACAAAAAGACAAAATAGATATAGTATAGTCTACAGTAAATACAAGACTCAGCAAAAAGTCTATTCTACTGAAAATTTAAAAATTGTTTCACTCTCATATTTTCCTTTAGGACGAAGTATTGGGGAGGGCCAATTCTCTTTGTTTGGCGAATCGGGATATTTCTGAGTCTCAAGACAAACAGATGCTCGTTGTCGATAGATAATTCTTTTTTTACCGACGATTGTACTATCTAAAAAATTACCAGTATACAATTGAATACCAGGTTCTGTAGTATATACATCTAATATAATGCCAGTTTCTTTAGATTTTAATGTCGCTGCAATTTTTGAAATATCGCCACCTGTATTTAAAACCCAATTATGGTCATATCCATTTCCATTCTTTAATTGTTGATTCTAGTTATTTATTCTCTTACCGATAGCCATCGGTTTTCTGAAATCGAAAGGTGTTCCTTCAACTGTAACGATTTCTCCGGTAGTTATGAAAGTAGAATCAATAGGGGTATAGTTATCTGCATTGAGAGTTAGCAGCCAATCCATATTTTTAATATTAGGATTCCCATCCAAATTAAAATACGAATGATTTGTCATATTAACAATTGTAGGTTTATCTGCAGTAGCACTATATTTGATCGCGATAGCATTATCCTCAGTTAGTGTAAATAAAACATCACAAGACATATTTCCGGGAAAACCTTGTTCCCCATCTATAGCCAAATAGCTTAGTTTAAGAATTTTGTTGTCTATCAAGACTGCATCGTATACTACATATTGAAACCCTTTGCTACCACCGTGCAAACAATGTCCAAAATTATTAGTTGACAATTGATATTTTACATTATCAAGTTCGAACAGCCCCTTGCTTATACGGTTGGCATACCGTCCGATAGAGGCTCCAAAATCGCTCGGTGTATTGATGTAATCTTGAATCGAATCAAATCCCAAAACGACATCTTTCATTTGTCCATTTTTATCAGGAACCATGATAGAGACAATTCGTCCTCCAAAATTGGTAATGCAAACTTCCATCCCTTTTTTATTGGATAAAACAAATAAGTAAGTCTGCTTGCCATCGACCTCTGTTCTAAAATTCGTTTTGCTTAAACCTGATAAAGTTATATCCTGTTTTTGACTCACTTTTCTAGCACAAGCTGTTATAAGTAATATTGCGATAATAAAAAAAGAAGCTATTTTCTTCATTTCAGTCTTTATTTTAACTCATTTTTATGTACTCCCACATTGGTTATAATTACAGGCTTTATAAACCCTTTATTATCAAACTGCATCTCCTCAATGCAAGTCTCTCTGCAATATCCTTCTTCTCTATCCAAAGGGTGGCGATGATAAAAGATATACCATTTATTTGATTTCGGTTCATGAACAACAGAATGATGTCCTGCACCAGTTGCTATCTTTGGATTCTGTTGTAATATCTTTCCTATTCTTTCAAATGGACCAAAAGGGTTATCGGAAATGGCATAAGCCACACAATAGTCAGGTCCAACCCAATCACCCTCTGACCACATGAAGTAGTACTTACCATTGCGAATAAACATAAACGGTCCTTCTACATAACCGTCAGGTGTAACTTCTTTAAATATAGAACCATCAGATAGGGCTACAAAGTCGGTAAAGTCATCATTAAACTTTGCCACATTGCAGTGCCTCCAGCCTCCATAATACAGATAATATGACCCATCACTGTCCTTAAATACGAATTGATCGATGGGTTGCGCCCCATTATGAAACTTATCTATCAGAGGTTTACTTAAATAGTCCTTGAAAGGACCTTCGGGCTTGTCGGCTACGGCAATACCTATACCGCCATATTCATTATCGTTTTGGATGTCATTCCCCCCAAACAGCAAATAATAACGTCCGTCCTTCTCGAATGCCGCAGGAGCCCACATGGCTCTCCATATCCATTTGACAGAAATAGTGTCTAAAACTTGGCTATGCTTTGTCCAGTTCACCAAGTCGGGGGATGAAAAAGCATCGAGATATACCTGATCGGTATAGGTTGCACCGGAATAGGTTGGATATACCCAATACTTGTCGTCATAAATCACGGCTTCGGGATCGGCATACCAACCCCTAAAAATAGGATTGCCTGTAATATCCGATGAGCTGATTTTGTACATATCGCTCAAATCGGATTCGAACAATATATTAGGTTCCTTAGAAAACAGGAGAAAATCTTTTTCGGCAGGATGACCTTTGGTCGGAGTATAAAAATGGTACTCCATATCATTTGCGTTTCGCCATACCATAACGTAGGCAAGCTTCACCTTTCGTAAAACAGGTAGTAGCTTAGTGGTATACCACTTAGGATCTTTGACTCCCTCCAAACCAGTTTCGGTAAATGCAGCCACCTTATTTTTAGAGATAGCAATATCCGATACTATTCTGAGTTTGTACTCTGCCAATGTAGAATTGTTTGCTCCATCGGGTCTGAAGTCCCAATAATTGTCCACTCCTAAAATATCCACATATTCATCGCCGGGATAATAATCAAGATATTCGCTTGCTGTTGTATACCTGCAATCGGGCGAAAAAGCATAAAGAAAATTGTGTACACCTGAATCATCTTTGAGGTAATCAATCGTAAATTGCCACAAAGAGATATATTCTTCCTTGGTGCAATGTCCCTTTCCCCACCAAAACCACTCACCGTCGAATTCGTGAAAAGGGCGGAAAATAATAGGGATCAACTCTCCGTTATCATTCACAAACTGAGATGAAACCTCAGCCACAGTTTTCAGATATCGTTTATAGGTTTCATGCAGACTACCACCGGGCAATATATCAGATACAGCTTTTACAGGGTTCTTTTCCCAATAAAAACTACCATCATTGGCAGGGTTCCGCATATGCCACGAAAAAGTAATTATCCCGCCTCTTCTATAAGTATTTTTCACCTCTTCTACGAGCTGCTGAGTTTGTCGTGTCCTTAGCTCCTTATCGTCCTGTCGGGTAATGCTCTCAAGGTCTAAACCAATCATTGCCGGATGTGTACCCGTGATATCTTTCACATCACTCCGATCAGTCTCCCCCGACCAACTGCGCCCATAAAGAGTGGCATCCTGCTGACCAAAAATGATTCCCCCTTCATTTTGTATTTTCAACAAATTAAAATAAAGAGCTTTAGTCCCGGCAGTCGCTTTCTTATCTACCGTTATTATGTCCTTGTCGGATTGAGCTATCCCTGCAATAGTGTATAGAGATAGAGTAATGTAAAGACAGATTTTCTTCATCAGGCTTGGTTTATAGTTTCAGACTTTTTTTAATCAAGGTTCTTCTTATTTCCTAAAATTCTCTATTCTATGGAAAGTCAGAAAGTTAGCATCATGATAATTATTGGCACCGCCGTCCTTGTCATCATAGGCTGTACGAGATACGAATATAATATCATTTCCGTCAAATACCCAATCGATGTACTGAAAGCCGTGCTTATCACTATCGGGATGGAATAAAAGAGATTTGCAGGCAGACCAATTTTTCAGATCGGGAGAAGAAATCAGAGATAGATGGTTTCTCACAGCATGCGGATTTTTGTCCTTATATGCCGACAGCACATCATTCACTATAGCCCAATATTTTTTCGATTTGTCATCGTACTGTATTGTAAACTTTTTCGACCCACCGGGCATTGTATAAAAATCTGGAGGACTGAAAGAAACATTTGAACTGTCGGATACTTTAACAATTGCAATC
>MKRS01000670.1 GCA_001897035.1 Bacteroidales bacterium 45-6 | reverse complement strand
TAAAAATGGTCTCGACTGGTGTACAGATAAGCGAAGTCGTCATCAAGCAGACCAAGGAGAAGTATTCGAAAAAGAACAATCCGGCGGTGGACCTGATTAAGAAAGTGATCGAACACAAGTATAAGCACTACATCGAATCGGAAAACTACTGGAGATATAGCGAGTACGAACGTGTATTTTTTGCGATCAACGACTTCAATCCCAACAAAGGAATCCTCAAGAGCCAAAAATACCTGGCAAAATATGCCGACACTTCCCGCATCGACGGGCGCAAGATCTTGCCATACACCGTGCGTGAATATTACCGCGACGTCTATCAGCGGAAATCGCCCCGGGAAACCAAGAAAATTGTGTTGGGATACAACCAACAAGGGATTGATAAGAAAATGGACAACAGCGGGTTTTCTTCCGCCACGGACGAAACCTTCAAGGACATCAACATCCGCGACAATCAAATCAACCTGTTCATGATAGGGTTCGTGGGTCCGCTGAGCAACAGTTTGTCGGTGGATTTCTACAAGTGGTATATCCGCGACACGGTGATGATAGACAGCAAAAAGTATATCCAGCTCGGATTCCTCCCGTTCAACACCCGCGACGTCGGATTTTCGGGCGACCTCTTCGTCAGGGACGACTCCACCTACGCCATCAAGAAAGTGCTGCTACGGATCCCGAAGAAGGCTAATATCAACTTCGTGAAAACCATGTTGGTGGAACAGGAGTTCGACCAGCTCAAATCAGGCTTATGGGCTCCCTCACGGTTTACCACCATGGTGAATTTCGAATACGAAAAAATAGGAAAACTGTACGTGCAGAAAGACCAAACGTTCACCAACATCTCAACGGGGTTGAACTACAAGGAGGTTTTTGCCATCTCCGACCCGGAAATAAAGATGAACGGCTACGACAACCACGAAGCCAAATTCTGGCAAGAAAACAGGCCTGCAACGGGAGTCAAGGACTTGAGACTCGATTCGTTGTACATCGAAGCGACTCAAAACAAAACAGTGCGGATCGGCATAAAAGTGGCCGATTTCCTACAATCGGGCTACGTGCACACGATATGGGATCCCAAACTCAACAAAGTGGATTTTGGATCAGTCCAAACGCTTTATAGCAGCAACGACCTCGAAGGCACCCGCTTACGATTGGGCGTGTTGACTACCGCCAACTTCAACCACAACCTGTTTCTGTTTGGTTATGGGGCATACGGAACCTCCGACAAGGTGTGGAAATATTACGGTGAAGTGGCGTGGGCTTTCAAGAGAAGGCAACTCATCAAAGATGAATTTCCCCGGAAAAACCTCACTCTAAGCTATAAATACGACGTGAACACCCTCGGCCAGCGCTACCTGCAAGCCACCCGCGACAACTTTCTGCAATCGTTCAGAATTCGGGATGTGGACAACATGAGCTACAAGAGGACGATCGAACTGAACTATGTGCACGAGTCGCAAAGCGGATTCTCGGTGATGGCATTTGGTCGCAAAAGCGATGAATCTCCAGGCGGAAATCTCCTGTTCAATTACCAGGATGCCACTTCTCTCGCAAGCTTGAGGACTACGGAAGTGGGAGTGACTCTACGGTATGCCCACAACGAGAAATTCGTGCAAATGAAACGCCGCAGGGAACCAATTCCCACCGAATCGACCATACTCACCTTCGAGAACTCCTGGGGCCTGAACAGCATCCTGGGCGGCGACTTCAGCTACCATGTGATGGGATTGGGATTGGAGAAAGCAAAATGGGTTGCACCTTTCGGAAAATTGTTCTTATCGGTGAAAGCCGAAAAAATGTGGGGAACCGTTCCATTCCCATTGCTGCTCATGCCCAACGCTAACAATTCGTACACCATACAGCGAGGCGCGTTCAACCTCATCACCCCATTGGAATTCATCAACGACCGCCAATTGACCTTCATGCTCGACTACCACATGGGCGGCTGGCTATTCAACCGGATTCCGCTCATCAAGTCCTACAAGCTGCGCGAAGTGTTTGGATTCCACAGTCTCTTGGGAGACTTGAGCGACAAAAACAATCCCGAATTCAACTCCAAGGCGATGAATTTTCCAATCATAACTCATTCCATGGGAAAAACACCCTACATGGAATACAACGTGGGGATCGAAAATATTCTAAAATTTTTCCGGGTGGATTATGTCCGCCGCTTGAACTACCTGGGCCATCCCGATATCGACAAGAACGGCGTGAGGTTTGGATTCCGAATGCAGTTCTAAGGAACACTATACAAAACAAAAGGCGTGATAGGCTGGAAGCCTATCACGCCTTTTGTTTCTATACGCGCCACAGACTGAAGCAGCCATCGAGCAAACGCTCAATAAGAATTCAAGTTTTGTCCCTCCTACAAATCCTTCAACAACACTCCGTCGTATTTTGAATAGCCGGCCAGGTTGTAATCCTGCAAGCTGTCCCACACGGCTTTGTAATCGTATTTCCAATCCTTATTGAAATCTTCAGCGCCATATTGGTCGATCCGCTGCAAGAGAAATGCGACGGAGATTTTATGAATGTCCATCGCCGGAATGAAAGTGGAAATTTCTTTCTCTTCGTCCACCACCTCCACCACGATGCCGATCAACTGGAGCAAGTAAAGGATGTCGCCGGTAAGCTTCGAAGGAATTTTGTGCTTCACCGACAATTCGTCGGCTGTAAAGGGTTTTTCGGCTGTTTCGAACCGTTTGATAATCAAGGAAGCGATGAGCAGCGTGAAAAAGTCCTTGTAGCGGCGGCTAATGTTCTGCGATTCTTTCTCGAAGCTGAATTTTTTCACGTTTTGGGCGGCCTGCGTGAGCAGCATCCCAAACAGGCAGATGTACCACGAAAGCTGTACCCACATCAGCAGCAAAGGCAGAGCCGCAAAACTGCCGTAAATGGCGTTGTATTTGGAGATCCAGATCTGTCCGGATATGTAGAGCATCTGGAAGATTTGAAAGGCCATACCGGCAAAAAAACCGCCAAACAGGGCATTCATAAACTTCACCTTGGTGTTCGGAATGTAGATATACACAAAAGTGAACAAAATAATCACGATCACAAAGGGGATTACCTTCATGATGGGGGCCAACACTTGGTCGAGCAGATAGATCTTGTCGATGGAAGAGCCTATCAGAATCGTGATCCCCGAATTGCACACCATAAACACGGGGACAATGAGGATCAAGGCCAAGTAGTCGGTAAATTGGCGGTAATAGGAACGTTGTTTTTTCACGTTCCAGATCCTGTTGAAGTTTTGCTCCACACCCGAAATCAAGCTAATCACTGTATATAGTAACAAGATCAGGCCGATACCCACAAAAATCCCTCCCTGCGCATATTTCAGGGATGTGTCCGCAAATTGCAAAGCTTTTGTCAGCGCTGTTTCCTGTCCGGCAAAAAACTTGAACAGCTCGCTCTGCACGATGTTCTGGAATCCGAAACCGCGGGCCACGGCAAAGAGGATAGCGAGTATGGGAACAATGGCCAGCAGGGTGCTGTAGGTGAGGGCGGAAGCTTTTGCCCCAATGTGCAAGCGGGAAATATTTCGGATGGCGAGAACAAAAATCTTGACAAAGTTGAACAAATTGGCCTTTTTCCAGTCGATGAGTTCGTCGTCGTGTGTCCGCCAAATGTCGTAAGTGATGAAGTTGATAAGCCGATGAACGAGCGTCCGGATTTTTTCAATCATAGTCTTGTAAATTATCGGTTTAAACAAAAAATGCAGTAAGCCTGTAAGCCGGGTTCTGTTTTCGGCCGAAGCCAAACGCTTACCATTTATCTACGCTTGCTGTCACCAGCAAGCTTTAGCGACCTACCCCTCAGCATCGGGCGAGCAACCCTACATGCGCTGATATACATGGTCTTACAACCTATAAGGAGTACGGCTCCCTGCCTTGCAGCAAGGACCGGTGGGCTCTTACCCCGCCTTTTCACCCTTACTCCGGCCAAAGCCGAAGCGGTTATTCTCTGTTACCCTACTCTGCCCTCGCGAACAGCTTCCCGTTAGGAAGTATAGTGCTCTGTGTTGCCCGGACTTTCCTCCCCGTCCAAGACGGACGTAGCGGCAAGCCGACCTACTGCATGGGGCAAAGATACGGATAAGTTTCGAGTTTTACGATTTAATGAAGCCGTCTGGCAATAAAGGAACCTCATTGATGGACTTCATCCAGCTTTTTAAATTCTGTGAGTCGTGCTTTCAATTGTTTTTCGTAGCTACCGAGCCTTTGCCTGTCGCCGGGCGACAACCCTTCCCCGTGCTCCTTGGCTATGCCTATCCAGTTGAGGGCATTTTCGATGTCGTCGGTCATTTCGTTGGCCAAGGCTATGTTAGAAGCCAATTTCGATAGCTTCGCCTCACTCTTCTCCTCGTCGTAGAGCTGGCCCCATATCTTTGCCGCTTTCACCCATTCTCCTCGGTTGGCATGGTTCTTGGCAAGCGCCATTTTATTGCCCGGGAACAAGTAGTACCATCTTTCTTTGGTTTCCCATTGCGGGACAAGTTTGTCGCTGGCCATATCAGCCGTCTGAACGGCCGTTGCCTTCAAGCCTTGCATCAGAAGGGCTTCATCCAAGAATTTCTTGCGATCTACTGTCTTTAGATGAACATTCCACATCAATGAGTGGGCAAGCCTTAGGGTGGGTGCCAGCCTTTTCCCTTCTGGGTTAAAAAGGTTTATCCCAACGTAAATATTTGTTTGGAGCGAATCAGCGTAGGTGAAGAAGTCAACCCGATCCGACCAATATTTGGTGTAAGCCTTCAACTGGTCTAACGACAACACAACATCAGCGTTGGCCTCTGTGGCCAATTTCCGGACGGTGTCAACCGGCAAGGCACTGCTATCTCCGGGTTCCTTGGAAAAGCCTTGCGAAATGGAGGTGTACAGGACACGGCCACCAAATTTTTTTTCCCTCAGAAATTCAGAAAACTCCGTATTGAAGGTGATTCCCAAGCTGTCTATCTCGGAAATCACATCCTTTTTATCGCGGGATACATGGATCGTATTCGTCACTGGCATCGATAGGGCAGTATTATCCACCACCAACACCGTGTTAGCTTCGCTTGCAACAGATGCCGCCTCCGATGGCATTTTAATATCGATCGGGAAATAAATGACCTGGTTACAGGCTATGCAGCAAAACAGCCCGGCCACGATTGCTAAAGTTTTGCGTTCGAGAAACATACAAGCTGGATATTAAATTAGACAATGATTTTGCAAAAGCTTTGAAACTTCACAGCACATCGATACATTTTTCCAAATGAATGCCATGCGAACCCTTCACAAGCAAGGTATATCCTGACAATGGCTCTTCCTTCAGTGCCTCTATCAGCTCTTCCACAGTGCCGAAAGCGGGTGCATTGCGGCTCAACTTCTTGAACTGGCTTCCCACCAGATAAACTTTCTGGTAAAGGCTTTTTTCGACGAAATCGATAATCTTTTCGTGTTCTTGATCGCTCTCTTCACCCAGTTCCAGCATATCTCCGAGAATGACTCCCTTTTTCGGATTTCTCATCTGGTCGAAGTTGGTAAGTGCTGCCCACATGCTCGTTGGATTGGCGTTGTAGGCATCCACGATCAGTGTATTTGAAGCCGTTTTCTTGAGCTGCGAGCGGTTGTTGTTGGGTTTGTATTGGGCGAGTGCATCGCAAATATC
>MKRS01000669.1 GCA_001897035.1 Bacteroidales bacterium 45-6 | reverse complement strand
TCTTGTAAATGAGAATTGCCTGCAGAAAATAGACTACTACGACGGATTGGGACGCCTTATACAGACCGTACAACGGGGATTTGCTCCCGATGGTGGCGATTTGGTCACCGGCATCGAATACGACGAGATGGGACGCCAGATGCGACAATGGCTGCCGGCCGTGACCACTGCCGGCAACAAAGGGGCATTCTACGAAGCATACATGGAAAAATCGATCAGCGACAACCGCGACCCCAAGGCCTACGCCAACTCCATCTACGAGCCGTCGCCTCTCAACCGCATCGTCGCCCAATTTGGCCCCGGTCTCGACTGGGAAACAAACGACCGGAGCAAACGCATGGACTACAACCTCAACAGGGAATTGGAGGTGAAAATATTTGTTGTCGATGGCGACCGCCTTGCCTGCAACGGATATTACCCGCCCAATGTGCTTTTCAAAAAGTGCATCACCGACGAAGACGGCAACACCTCGTTCGAGTTCACCGACAAGCAAGGACAACCGGTGATGACCAGGCAAGTGAATGCCAACGACAACCACGACACCTACTACGTCTTCGACCAGCTGGGCAACAAGCGCTACGTGCTACCCCCGCTGGCCTCAGACGCCCTGGGAGGCAATGGCAATTCGTGGGACAACAACCACGACATCCTCCGCAAATATGCTTACCTTTACCAATATGACGGGCGGAGGCGCAACATTGCCAAACGCCTTCCCGGATGCCAATGGATACAGATGGTGTATGACCTATCCGACAGGATGATCCTCAGCCAAGACGGCAACCAGCAACAGAAAAAACTCTGGACCGTGAACAAGTACGACTCCTTCGGGCGGCTGCTCTACAGCGGCCTCCTGCCCGACAACAACACCCCCGACCAGATGCGCAGCCTCTATGCCGGGACGGTGGTCACCGAATCCTACAACGGCGGAAGCAATTTCGGGGGATACACCTCCACACTGCTCTCGCCCGCATCGCTGCTGGTGGTCAACTATTACGACAGCTACGACTTCCTTTCGCTGCTGCCATCCGACACGAAGGCCGAACTCATCTCCACATCCCAGATTGACCCCCGCAACTCCCCCACCGGAAGCCGCAGCTACCATCTGGACGACCCCTCCAAATTT
>MKRS01000668.1 GCA_001897035.1 Bacteroidales bacterium 45-6 | reverse complement strand
AGAGTATTACCGGTTTGAAGGTTGAAGCGGAAATAACCGGATATTCAAAATCAGGCGAGTATGTAGATATTCCGGTAGCCGTAAAAGTGCCGGTTTCTAAATCAAAAGAGGTGTCGTTTGCGATCAACTCGATGATACAACAACCTAAGCTTTGGTCGGCCGAGACACCTGATTTATATCATCTTGTTCTGAAGTTGAAAAACAAGAAGAATGAGATCATGGATAATGCCGAATGCTATTTTGGTGTCCGCAAAATTGAGGTGCGTGGCGAAGTGTTTTACATCAATGGCAAAGCCGTTAAATTGAAAGGTATCAATCGACACGAGCAGCATCCCCGTACCGGAAAATACATAAACCGTCAGATGATGGTGCGCGATATGGAGCTGATGAAACAGGCCAATATCAACATGATACGCACGAGCCACTATCCTGACGATCCCATGTTTTACGAACTTTGCGACAAATATGGCTTTTATGTGATGGACGAGGCCAATCAGGAATCTCATGATTATGGGCTTGGTAATAAAGAGCTTGGTGAAGATTCTGCTTGGAAAAAGGCACATCTCGAACGAGCTACTTCGTTGGTCGGACGAGACAAGAACCATGCGTGTGTTATTTTCTGGTCGTTGGGTAATGAGGGTGGTAAAGGGCAGAATATGAAGGAAATGGCCGATACTATCCGCAAGTTGGATCCAACGCGTTTGGTTTTCTCGGATACGCATCGCGAAATTTCGGATATTTATGACGATAGCTATTTGCATCCGGATGATTTAAAAAAATTGGGCGAAAAGATCAAAGACAAACCGGTCATCATGCGTGAATATGCCCATGTGATGGGAAGTTCGGGCGGTAACTTGCAGGAATATTGGGATGTGATTTATGCCGATTCGAGCCTTTGCGGCGCAGCTATCTGGGAATGGGACGAACACGGTTTGCCGAAAACCAAGGATGGTTCTCCGCTTAAATTGACCGATCACCCCAATGATTACAGTTTGAAAGACAATGAATTCTGGGCGTATGGCGGCGATTTTGGCGATAAACCCAACGATGGAAATTTTGTGATGAGAGGTTTGGTTTCGACCGACAGAAAGCCTTATCCGCATTATTACGAGGTTCAAAAAGTATATCAACCGGTTGTATTCCAGTTGGTAAACGATAGAGATGCAAGCATTCGGGTTACCAATCATTTTGATTTTCAACCATTGCAAAACTTCGATTTTGAATACGAATATACTTCCAACGGCAAATCGATTCAAAGAGGCAAATTCCGTTGCGACGACGTTTTACCGGGCGCATCTTCCGTTATCAATCTTCCGCAGCCTCAATTAGCCGACACGGTTTCGTCTGATATCTGTCTGAATATCTACGTCAGACTGAAAAATGCGACACTTTGGGCTGAAACAGGTTATTGCATTGCCCGGGAGCAGTTTGTGATGAAGCCATTTGCGTGGAAAAGAATCGTTCCTGCCGGAAAGACGATTAATGTGACTGAGACTGCCTCACAAATTCAACTTAAAGCAGAAACCATGACCTTTACTTTGGATAAAAAGAATGGTTCGCTGAAAAGCTGGAAAGCCAATCAGCAGGAATTGCTGAAAGGGCAACTGGAACCCTATTTCTGGAAAACGCCCAACGACAACCAGAAAGCAAGTGGCTATACAGCGGAAGTTGGAAAGTGGAGAAAAGCAGCCGAAAGCAGGATTGTCAAGAATGTGGAAGTAACAAAACAAGATAATCAGGTTGCCGTGAAGTTCAACATGAATTTACCAACCATTGGAGCCGACTATGTGCTGAATTATACGGTAAATGGCAATGGACAATTGCAGGTTGAAGCCTCTTATTCCCCTTTGTGCGATACCATTCCTTTTATTCCAAAGTTTGGTATGCGTATGCGTATTCCTCAAAATTACAATAGTATAAATTGGTATGGACGTGGTTTTTACGAAAATTACCCCGACCGTAAAACAGCTTCATTTATCGGACTTTACTTGGCAGAATTAAATGATTTTATGGTGCATTATGCTGCGCCACAGGACAATGGCAACCGCTGCGATGTACGCTGGTTTACACTTAACTCGCAAAACAATGGTGCCGTGAAGGTGACCGGTTTGCAACCGCTTTGCTTCCGTGCGTGGCCTTATACCGAGGAAGATCTGGAGCCTGCCCGTCACGACTACGAATTGCCCAAACGCGATTTTATCAATCTGAATATCGATTTGAATATTCATGGCGTAGGCGGTGATGATACCTGGGGTGCAAAAACGATGGAAAAATATACCCATCCGGGAAATAAATCGTATAAATACGGTTTTGTGCTGGAATACAGCGGGTCAATCTCTAAATAAGTGACTCAACTATATGGATGTTCAACCTGTGTAAAATAGAATATAGTTGATATGATGAAGACAATAAAATTAGTATTATGTCTATGTCTGAGCCTTTTGTGTGATGCGTATTTGCAGGCAAAAGTTAAGCCCAACAGTATTTTTAGCGATCACATGGTGCTTCAGAATGGAGTGCCTTTATCGGTGTGGGGAACAGCCGGCGACAAAGAGAAGATAACCGTGAAGTTTAATGGTCAGACAGAAACAACGACAGCCGTAAATGGCAAATGGCTCGTGAAACTTAAACCGATGCCTTATGTCACCATTCCTACGCAAATGACCATTGCCGGCGAAGACACAACGATTGCAATCAATGATATCCTGGTAGGCGAAGTATGGATATGCAGCGGACAATCCAACATGGAGCGTCAGTTAGGTCCCCGACCTCCTCAGCCTCCCATTTATAACTGGGAAAAAGAACGGGATCAGTCTGATTATCCTTTGATTAGGGAGTATTATGTGCCATTGAAATATTCGAAGGAGAAGGTGGCCGATGCCAACAGCAAATGGAGCGTTTGTTCACCCCAAACCGTAACTGATTTCTCAGCGGTAGGCTATTTCTTTGCCCGGGATTTGTTCAACTCGTTGAATGTACCTGTGGGAATCCTGTTCGCCGCTTATGGCGGAACTCCTGCTGAAGACTGGACCAGCCTCGATGCGCTCAAGGTAAATCCAAAACTGACTCCGTTTGTGTCTAATTACGACAGTATTATCAGCAAGGCATGGCATCCGGATGGAGAACTTATCAGTGGACTCTATAACGGGATGCTTTACCCAATTATTCCCTATTCTGTAAAAGGAGTGGCCTGGTATCAGGGTGAGGCAAATGACAGTCGGGCAAAGGATTATCCTGTTGCTTTGTCAACCATGATTCAGAATTGGCGGACAGATTTTCAGAACAACGACCTGCCATTCCTGATTGTCCAAGTGGCTCCTTATAAATATTTAAGCCCCGAAATACGTGAAGCGCAGCTGAAAGTCGCACAAACAGTGAAAAATACCGCACTGATCGTAACAACCGATTGCGGTTTGGCAAACGACATACACCCGCCGCACAAACAACCTGTGGGAGACAGGCTGGCCAAAGCTGCCCGTGTGTTAGCTTACGGGAAAAAAAGCGAATACTCAGGCCCGATTTATAAATCGCACAAAGTCCAAGGTGATAAAATCATCCTACAGTTTTCCCATGTGGGCAAAGGGCTTGTTGCAAAAGATTCTACGGGATTGAAGGGCTTTCAGGTTGCAGGGAGTGCAACGTGTTTGTGTCGGCAGCCGCCCGAATTCAGGGCAAAACGATTGTCGTAAGCAATATCCATGTCAAAAATCCTGTTGCCGTGCGCTACGGTTGGAGCAACGTGCCAGATGTGAATTTGTTTAATCGGGACGGGTTTCCAGCTTCGCCGTTCAGGACGGATGTTACGACAGCCCCTAAATGCTATTAAATTGATGGCTTATAAAAAAAGAAATGACTGCCAATTATTCATAAATCTAAATGATAAACACAATGAACAAAAAATTACTACAAGACGGCAAATCGCAAGTCAAAAGCAGAATTGCCGCGATGAAATCAGAACTTATCAACCACCGGTTTTTATTCTTATTGTTAAGCGTTTTCTTGTCCACAGCCGGTTTGAAGGCACAGGAATCCATCCAGGTTGGCTCAACAGCACGGCAAATGATTGTCTATGCCCCGACAGGCATTAAACAAAACAGACCCCTCGTAATTTCCATGCACGGGATGAACCAGACCATGTACGATCAAAAAAGTCAAACACAATTCCAGTCGGTGGCCCAGGCCAATAATTTTGTCCTTGTTTTCCCGCAATCGAATGGCTCCCAGTGGCAGCTTTGGGGAACTGGGGACACTGATTTTATCCTGGCTATTATCGACGAAATGTATAAGCGCTACGGGATTGATCGCGACCGTGTCTATCTTTCCGGCTTTTCCATGGGAGGGATGATGACTTATTATGCTGCCACCATGATCGCAGATAAAATTGCGGCATTTGCCCCGGTCAGCGGCTATCTTATGAGCGGTCCCAACGCCAACAGTTCGCGCCCAATACCCATTATCCACGTCCACGGGATGGACGATGGTTATGTCACCTACAGCAATGTGCAATCTCATATTGATGCTTGGGTAGCACGAAATGGTTGTCCAACACCACCAGTGGTTACCAATCCATACCCAGCAGTATACACTGCGAAATCAATAAAGAAATATTATGGACACGGAAAAGAGGGTGTCGAGGTGGTGTTTATCGGTGTAGCTGGAGTGGGACACTGGTATTCTGACAATAACTGGAGTGCCGATGGAGTATTCACCAGCCAGGAGATATGGAACTTCTGCAAGAAATATTCATTAAAAGATGGCGTTCCTGAATTCAAGTATGCCTCGGTGACCGATAAGAACCCCAAACAGATACAGGTGGTCTTGACCAAGTCGGTGGTCGCTTCAAGCTTCTACACCGGCTTCTCCGTGAAAATTGACGGCAATGCAGCCTTCATTGATAGCGTTGTTGTATGTGATACCAATAAAGTGACCGTCAACTTAAGCCAGGGCATATTGAAAGAAAATACCGTCACGTTGTCATACAGCAATGGCAATGTTGTTTCTACCAGCCTTGGGAAAAAAATGCTAAATGTGACCGATAAGTGGGTAGATAACCAGCTGAAAGGTGCTTCGCCTCAAATCATGGAAGCTTCAACCAATGTGAACGGCAATGCGCTCTTGATGAAGTTTAATAAGAAGATGCAGATTCCTGCCGATGTTTCTGGTGTGGCCCTGAATGCCCAATACAACGGACCAATAAGTATCCCAGTTCAACAATGCTCATTCTTCAATAACGATTCCACCACCTTGTCATTTTCGCTGGGAAACCAGGTTTATCGGGATTACACGCTTTCGCTTGCGTATTCGGGCAGCAACATATTGGCTGCAGACGACGGTTTGCTGAAAGCTATCTCCAATTCTCCTGTGACCAACTACTCAAACGGCTTGCCGGTGCATGTCAATTCTGGAAGAATTGGAACCGATGGCATCACCCTTTCATTAGATTTTTCCAAAGCAATGGCACTGACGTCTGCTCAATCCGGGTATTTCACCCTCGCTCTAAACGGAAAAAACGTCACATCTTCCGGCTATTCTGTTATAAACAACACCATTCAGCTTACCTTGTCAAAATGTGTGCATTACGGCGATTCGCTCAAAGTAAGCTACACCCCAAAAGGCATAGTGGCGGCAGATAACGGCTTGTTGGATGGGTTCAGCAATC
>MKRS01000667.1 GCA_001897035.1 Bacteroidales bacterium 45-6 | reverse complement strand
GCGACATCAATTTTACCAATACCAGGGCTTATCTCGTGTCGATGGGGAT
The DNA here is from genome assembly GCA_001897035.1 of Bacteroidales bacterium 45-6. Lineage (GTDB taxonomy): Bacteria > Bacteroidota > Bacteroidia > Bacteroidales > Dysgonomonadaceae > UBA1309. The sequence continues at coordinate 5,615 of MKRS01000667.1, read as the reverse complement.
CGACAAGATTGTGTCCGACAAGGATTTTCCCGTTTCCCAACGGCTCAGCAAATGGGGAGTGCACGATCACTTGGTGTTTGAGCGCGCTCTTGGCGACATCCGAAACAGGCAGTACCGCGAACCTTTCCTGCGGGTGATTCAGACTTCCAGTAGCCACGAGCCGTTCGATGTGCCTTTCAAGCGATTGAAAGATCCTTATCTCAATTCGGTGGCATACACCGATAGCTGCATCGGGCAATTTATTCACCACCTGAAGGAAACCGATGCGTGGAAAAATACCGTGGTGATCTTGGTGCCGGATCATGCTGCCCATTTCCCCCAAGAGATAAAGGACGATTCGCCCGACAGGTATAAAATTCCCCTGATTATGACGGGAGGAGCCATTCGTCAACCGCAACGAATCAGCACCTATGCCTCGCAGATCGACATTGCGGCTACCTTGCTTTATCAATTGGGAATCCCCTCCAAAGAATTCGCGTTCAGCAAGAATATCCTGAATCCGCGGTCGCCCCACTTCGGGTATTTCACGTTCCCGAACTTGTTTGGCTTCATCACGCCCGGAGCGCAGGTGGTGTACAATTGCGATGCTGGCAAGACTGTGCTGGCGAACGGGACGGATGCTCCCCAAAATTTGGAGAGAGGGAAAGCCTTGCTGCAGAAATTGTATGATGATTTGGCGGGTAGGTGATCTGTACTCTCGCTTGTAGCTTCAAATATAATACTCCGTCGGATCCACGATTCCCGCGCGCATGGCGTGCTTGGTGGCTTCGTGGACGTTGTTCACATCCAGTTTGCGGAAGATGTTTTTCCGGTGCGTGATGATCGTGTGGAAGCTCAGATTCCTCTCGGCGGCAATTTCCTTGGTGGTTTTTCCCATTGCTATGGCTTTCAATATCTCTTTCTCGGTGAGCGTCAGGGCTGACTCGCCGCTGTCTTTGGCCGACTTGTTGGCGTTGACCAACTGGTTGCTGATCCTCGGGCAGATATATCTTTCGTTGCGCAGGGAATAGATGAGCGAGGAGGTTATTTCTTGCAGGGAGGAGGTTTTCAGCACGATGCTGAAGTTGTCGCCTTCGTACACCACCCGCCGTAGAAATTCGTCGGTGAGTGTGTCCGAAAAGATGATCCAGCTGCTTTTCGGAAACCGTTGCCCGATTATCAGCATTTCATCCACGCTTGCAAAGTCGAACAGCGGATAATCCACCACCACGATGGCGTCCTGTGTTTTTATCAGGCTGTTGATTAATTCCCTTTTTTGTTGAACGCTTTCGGCTTCCCGGATTCCATCCAATGAAGAGGCAATGAAACGAATCCCAGCCTGTGTAATGTCCTGCCTGTCTGCTATGAACAAATTTTTCATTCTCGTGACCTATTCTGTGTTTTTTTAATCTTCTTCCGGAACGGAGTCTTCGTCTTGCAACTCATTTTTGGGCAATACCCTATTTAATATTGCGTAGCCCGTGATGCCAGACAGCACCGTACCCAGTATGATCCCCAACTTGGCTTGCCCCAATAATTCCGGGTAGGAACTGCCAAACGAAAGATTGGCGATAAAAAGAGAAACGGTGAAACCGACCCCACCAAGCATACAAATGCCCGCCAGCGATTTCCAGCCGGTGCCTTTCGGGAGCGAAACGAGCCGTAGCTTCACAAACAGCCAGGCGAAGGAATACAAGCCCACGAATTTTTCCCACGAAAAGGCCTAACCCAACAGCCAGCGTGACGAATCCGAACAGGTTTTGCCCTCCTCCCAGATAGACTCCCGCATTGGCAAAGGCGAACAGGGGCATCACCACATAGTTGACCGGATGGTGCAGCTTGTCTTCGAAATATTGTAGCGGTGAAATCACCTTGTCGGAATATTCTTCCATGTTTTTCAGAATCCGGATTTGCTTGTTCGAGATGCTCCCCGAAGTGGTTTCCTCATCGAATTGTGTGATGCTTTCGCGCGCCCTGTCCACGTATTTCTGCACATCCAAACGGGGGCGAGCAGGAATGGTGAGCGCCACCAACACCCCGGCGATGGTGCTGTGGATGCCTGATTGTAGAAAAAAATACCACACGGCTATTCCCACGAACACATACAGCGACTTTTTCATCACGCCGATCCAGTTCATCACCGCCAGAACGGCCAGCAGTGCTAATCCCAAGAGTAAGCTGGCAATGTCTAAATGATCTGTGTATCCCACAGCTATCACCATTATTCCCCCGATGTCGTCCACCACGGCAAAAGCCGTCAGGAATATTTTCAAGCCCACCGGCACCCGGTTGCCCAACATGCTGATGATTCCCAGCGTGAAAGCAATGTCGGTGGCCATGGGAATGGCCATGCCGATGGATTCGGGATGAGAATGTGCAAAAACGAAATAGACGGCCACCGGAACAATCATCCCGCCCATGGCAACAAGCACCGGCAGAGAGGCCCTGCGAAAGCTCGATAATTCGCCCACAAGTACCTCCCGCTTGATTTCGAGACCCACCAGGAAGAAAAAAACGGCCATCAGCGCATCGTTGATGAAGGCAGCCAGGGTGAGCGCGTTTCCGTGGTGGCTGAACAGGTTGAAATCGCCAAGCTGCACCGATATGGGATAGCTCCACACCTCCTGGTAGAGTCCGTGCCAGGGCGAATTGGCTACCAGCATGGCCAAAACGGCCACCACCATCAGCACGATGCCTCCGTTGATGCTGTGCTTGAAGAAGTTGGTGAGGGAGTAATTCAATATAGGCTGTTTGGCTACCATAGGCTGAAATTGGCTTGGATTTGTTTGTAAAAATACAAAAAACTTATCGTTTTTCTCCTTGTCTTCCGATTCTCTGAAAAAAAAGAAAGACACCCTCCATCCGGTGTCTTTCTTTTCGCGAACAATTTTGTGTTCAGGTCTGCTCCCCCAATTGATCCAATCCAAAATCTGTCGAGAGAATTTTCTCAATCAAAATCTTTTTCCAATCGAAATTCCAAAACGGCTATAACCCTCATCGCTATTGGCAAAGTCGCGTCCCCCTCCCAGATAAATTTCTCCAATCCAGTTGTTTGTGGAAACATATTTCCAACCCACAGCCAATCCAAAACCGGCACCGAATTTCGTGTCTTTGCGGTACTCCGTATAACCGGACGATTGATCATAATACGATCCCCCAAGGTCGTCCCTTGTGAACAGGCCTGAATTGAGTTCGATGAAAAAACCTGCCGCCACTTTCTGCAACGAAGAATATGAACCGCCAAAAAACCACCTGAAATGGGGCATTAGTGAAAACTTCAGAGGGTACTCTTGCCCATCCGACACCCGGAGGCCCAAAGAAGCACCCACGCTGATGTCCGAGTTCAACAGTCGTTCGTAGCTGATCTCGGGATACGATGCGAATATCGTCATCGGCAAATTGAGTTTCAACTCGTTTCGTTGAAAACTTGGATTGGACTCCGTGGTTTGCGAAAAGGCAAAGTTGCTAATGGCTAACAAGAATGCCAGAAAAGAGATTGTTTTCATAAGTTGGTGAATGTGATTGATGTTTATATAAAATGTTGCCGAAGCTTATAGTTGAATTGCTAACGATCAGTTTTTGAACCGATAGCCGAAACTCAAACGGTAAACGACGTGATAATTGTCGTTCTTGTCACCATAGGACAATCCCCGCTGAAGGGAAAGTAGTCCGTAATATTGTTTCTTCTCGAGACCTAGACCCAAATTCAGACCTGTGTCGAATCGGTTGTAGCTGTCAAAAGGACTATTGTCTATGGTTGGAGAATTATAATATTTGTAAACTCTGTTACCGAACAAGCCGAATCGCATATATAAGCCAAAATCGAAGAGCAATCTTGTATTATTGCCGATAGTTGGCCTATAGGAGAAATTCAAAGGAGCTTCCATGGCATAAATTTTCAGATAACTATCTTTCATAGTGATACCATCGTCCTTGATTCTTTCTCCAACGGTAGTGAAAAGGAGTTCTGGTTGGAAGTGCCAATTGCCTGATAAATGAACATCATAGGTGGCCCCTATATGACCTGATATCAGGTAGGATGGATTTACTGAACCAGTCAACGTAGAGCCATTTATTCCGGCTTTGATTCCCCATTGGGAATATGAATAAAGAGAAAAAGATATAAGCGTTATTGATAGAAGGATTATTTTTTTCATATTATAATTTATTATCTATGATTTATGAAGAATAAAATGAGGGTCTCGATTTTCTCGGTTGTTTAGCCCTGATTATATACTATTTCTTTATCTTCATCCCTCGCCAATCGTCTCCGAATCGCGCACAAATATATACTTCTCCTGAAACAACAGATGTCTTTTTCTCTTTAAAAGTTTTACCAATTGTAGATATCCATGCTCCCATCTGATCGTAATTATTTTGATTTATTCCATTGATAAATATTCCATTTTGATTGTTCCAACCGATTTCAAACTGCATCCAGCTATTTGAAAAAACATGGCAATAATAGTCTTCATTATAATTAATGATGTCACAATTTGCCGCAACAAAATATAGCTCCGTTCTAGATGCAATAAGAAATGCCTGCGCCTTTTCCCATTCGGTGGCAGGTCTTCCTAATTCATCTTGTAAATAGTTGTAAACGGCCTTTACCCCTTGTGCAATTATTTTATCTTTTAATGTCGATTTTATGTCTGGCATCGCTAAAGTCGCCACGTTTACTCTATAACCGTTTTCTTCTGCATATTGCGGTGGATAATAGACTATGCTGTTTAGATTCTTTAATGATTGTGTGTAGTAATCAGGTATAGAGCTCTTTAAAATGACTTTCCTCCAGCCCACTCGCAGTTCATCGGCTTCTGTCTTGCTCCAGGTGATCCAGTTTTTCTTGTCAGTCCATCCTTTTACTCCAATTTCCGAATACACTCCGTAGTTATAAAAATAGAACGAACCTTTCACCCTTCTTTTCGAACTGAAATTTATTGTATGGGCCTTTGTTGACCCAATGATGCTTTGTATCAATTTGCCAACGAATGTCTGTCTATCGGCAGAAAAAGTGTCGAAGCTATTGTAATCAGGTTCGCTTGCGGCTTTTGTTATCGAACTCCCATTTCCATCTTCCTCGTCAGGCAACAGCTCGTAATTTCCGGATGAAACCAATTTATAGTCTTCGTTGGCAGCAAATGTTTTGTATAAGAAAATTCCATCTTCAATCTTTTCCACGTTTTTGTCTATTTCAACTCCAGCCAGGCCGTCTCCATTTTCGTCCAGCAAAGAATTGAAACGATCTTCTTTGCTTTTTGCATAAACATAAGTTCCGGAAGTTGTCACTTTCACTATGTTTGCGGCAACCTCAAGCTCTCCATCGGGATTGAACAGACGTGCGAAATTGGGATTAGGGACAAGTGAGTCAAACCCAATTGCAGTGTAATAGGTTTCGTCATTTCCGGATGATCGTAGCTTGGCGGGCAATTTATCCAACATGCTTACAAATTGGGTATTTGCTTTTGATTTAAGTTGAGTTTCTTTGGCGTTGATCGCTGCGGACAATTCGTTTTCATCTGCAAAGTTCAATCTTGAGTAGTCTCCTGCAATTAGTTGTTCTGTGTCAGCTTCAGTATTACGGACTATTTCTTCTTGCCCACATGCCCAAAGCAAGCACAGGCAACACGCAAAAA
>MKRS01000666.1 GCA_001897035.1 Bacteroidales bacterium 45-6 | reverse complement strand
CACCTTCAAGAGTGGATGGATAAAAAGCATCGGGCTGAGCAATTTGAAAATATACCTCAACGGCAACAACCTCTGGGTGTGGTCAAAGATGCCTGATGACCGCGAATCCAATTTCGCAGGAGCCGGCAGCCAAGGTGCATATCCTACGATGAGACGCTATAATTTCGGAATCAAATTTACATTATAATATCGAACACGATGAGAAAAACATATAAGGCTCTTTTTTGGAGCAGCTTCTTATTTCTTGCCATGTGGGGCTTCGCTTCATGTACAGATTATTTGGACAAGGAAGCCGATTCGACAATATCGGATGATGAAGCTTTCAAGAATTTCCGCAACTTCCAAGGCTTTGTCGAAGAAATATACAACTGCATTCCCGACAAAGAAAAAAACAACTGGACTTCTTCCTGGAACTGGGGAGACGATGAAATGTTCAACACCGAAGGCGATTGGCAGATGACTCACCAAGTGGATCTCGGCAACTTCTGGTCTTGGCAAACAAATGCCGGCGTATGGCTCAATAAAAACAATGCAGACCCAACTTCTACAGACAAGTTCAAGCACGGATTGTGGCCTCATGCTTGGTACTGCATTCGCAAGGTGAACATTGGCCTTGCAAATATCGACAAACTCACCGCAGCCACGAAGGAAGAACGAGACCTGATTTTAGGGCAATTGTATTTCTTCAGGGCTTGGTGGCATTTCGAACTGATGGAATATTTTGGCGGTTTGCCCTACATCGAAGAAGTATTGCCATCGAGCGGAACGCTCAACTTGCCTCGCATGACCTACCAGGAATGCGCAGATAAGGCTGGAGCCGATCTACGAAAGGCTGCTGATTTGTTGCCAATCAATTGGGACAACACAACCACCGGACAACAGACAAAAGGAAAAAACCAACTGAGAGTAAACAAAATAATGGCACTTGGCTATTTGGGCAAGAACTATCTGTGGGCGGCAAGCCCCTTGATGAAAAACGGAGCCCAAACAGGCGGAACTAAAACATTTGACTACGACGAAGGCTATGCCAAAAAAGCAGCCGAAGCTTTTGGTGAGCTATTGGCTCTTGTGGAGAACAATCAAACCCAATATGCCTTGGCACTGTACGACTATAAAGACATATACAATCATGTGCCAAGAAGTAATGAGACCTCTTCCTTTAGCGAAATATTCTACACTACCGGCAAGAATTGGTTGATGCCGGGATCTACCGAGGCTATTTTCCGGGGTCCATCCACCGACTACAACGGTAGCAACTGGAATACGACAAAAACGTTTGGCCCAAAAGTCAACGGCCTTGTTGAACACGACAACATCATCCATCACCCAACGGCCAACTACGTGAATTTCTACGGCATGGCCAACGGTTTGCCGATAACCGACCCCAACTCCGGTTTTAATCCGGCACAGCCGTTCAAAGACCGCGACCCGAGGTTCTATCACGACATCGTGTTTGACGGATTCAAGTACGTCAACTCAACAATGCCTGCCGACATGGAATTTCTCCGCTATTGCAGCCTCTACACCGGAGGAGCAATGAGATCCGCAGCCAATGGCAGCCGCACAGGATATTTTATCCAGAAGCTGGTTCCGCACACTTGCAACAAATACGACGGCACCTACAACTGGAACAGCAGTCTTCACACCTACCTGCCATATATGAGGCTGGCCGACATCTATTTGATGTATGCCGAGGCATGTGCGGTGCTTGGGGGAGCAAACGGAAAATCTTCCAACTTTGCCAAGACCGCTGAGCAAGCCATCAACACCCTACGGGACAGGGTGAATGCCGGACACGTAAACGCCAGCTACACCTCCGACCCAAAAAAATTCATGAATGAAGTGAGAAGGGAACGTGCCGTTGAGCTGTCCTTCGAAGGATTCCGTTTCAACGACTTGCAACGGTGGCTGCTTCTGACCGAATATCCCTACAATGTGAAAACATCGCACGAATTCAACCGATTGGAAGACGATGCCTTCTACAAAAACAATGATCCGAGAAATGCCCGGGTAGCAAACCTGCGTGAAGTCACCATCCTGACTCGTCAATTTGGGACAAAGCACTACTGGTTTCCTCTGAAAATCAGTGACACTACCTTGTATCCCGAGTTTCCGCAAAACCCTGGCTGGTAATTCAAATCGATCAAAAAATTGTGTAATTATAAATGAATAAACAATGAAACATATACAAACACGATTCATTTTATGTGCGATATTTGCATTCTCTCTGCTCCGGACAGAGGCGCAAACTATCGCAGAGAATGGACCTGATTCGCTGGATAATGTAAAAAAAGCATTGGTGCAGTTAGCATACCAAAAGGTACCTAAATCGGATGTCTTGGGCAGTGTCTCGGTGGTAAATATGGAAGAACTGCTCAAGAAAAACTACAACACCTATAGCTTGGACAATATGCAAGGGTATGTGGGAGGCTGGAACGGGAATTCCCTTTGGGCAATGGATGACTATTTGGTATTGATCGATGGTGTTCCACGCGATGCAAACAACGTGTTGCCCACCGAAATCGAACAAATATCTTTCCTCAAAAGCGCCTCTTCCGTAGTGTTATACGGCAGCCGGGCTGCGAAAGGTGTAATCTACATCACAACCAAAAGAGGAAAGACCGAACCGCTAAAAATTAGCGCTCAGGCAAATACCGGTTTTTTTGTATCGAAAAGATATCCGAAATACCTGGGTTCCAGCGAATATATGACCCTTTACAACGAAGCTCTTGCAAACGATGGACAACCCTCTGCTTATAGCCAGGAGAAGATCTATAATACTTCTACCGGGTTAAATCCATACCGCTACCCCGATGTGGACTTTTATTCCTCAGAATATTTGCGGAAAGCCTACAACCGGTCAGACGTAACCACTGAAATATCAGGAGGAAACGAGCGGGCCCGCTTTTACACAAATGTAAGTTATTACAGACAGGGAGATGTGTTCAAATTTGGAGAAGCCAAGAACAACAACATCAGCCGGCTCAATGTAAGGGGAAACGTTGATCTTACAATTAGCCAGAATGTAACGGCTTACGTGAACGCCAACGCCACGTTCTACGATTCGCGTTCGGCAAACACCACCGACGCAGATGCCAATGACGGCGTCACCGACAATTATTGGACCTATGCATCCAAATTTCGGCCAAATATTTTTGCTCCATTGATACCCACCAGCTATGTCGAAGCAAACGATGTAAATTCGTGGACGCTCATCAACAGTAGCAGCAACATCATAGATGGCAAATACTTCTTGGGGGGAAGGACAGAAAACGCGACCAATGTGTTTGCTGACTATTATGCCGGAGGAAATAGCAAATGGACAAGCCGCCAGTTTCAATTCGACACAGGAATCAACATCGACTTGAACAATTTCCTCAAAGGGCTATCTTTCAACACGCAGTTTGCCGTTGACTATGCCACATCGTACACCACTTCTTACAGCAACAGCTATGCCGTTTACATCCACGAATGGAAGGACTATAACGGCGCAGATGTGATTTCTAAATTGACTAAAATTGGAAACGATAAAAGGTCTGGAACCCAAAACATATCTGGCACAAGCGACAGGCAAACCATCGCATTCTCGGGGCAATTCAATTATAAGACTCGTATTGGCGAAGACCATAATTTTTCCGCCATGTTGATTGCAGCTGGCTACCAACGGACACAATCGGCTGTATATCACAGAACAAGCAACGCGAACCTTGGTCTAAACCTGAATTACAACTTCAAGGGTAAATATTTTGCCGAATTTGGAGCTGCCGAAGTACACTCAGCCAAATTAGCCGAAGGACACCGGAATGCTTTCTCTCCTTCGCTCACTTTAGGCTGGAAACTGGATAAAGAAAGCTTCCTCGCCAATTCCCCGGTAATAGACAACTTGATGATAAGTGCCTCAAGCAGTGTGTTGCATACTGATCTTGACATTTCAGATTACTACATGTATGCCGGTAATTACACCCAATCAGATGGTGCCTGGTGGGGATGGTTCGATGGGGCTTCAGAGCGTTCTACAAATTCAAGGCTCGGTGCTAACAAAAACTTGACATTCATCAAGAGAAAAGAGGTATCCATCAACCTCAATACTTCTCTATGGAAGAAATTGGTCACAGTAGATGCTTCATTCTTTGTCAACACAATTGAAGGACTAGTCACCAAGCCAATAACAGTTGTTCCAAATTATTTCTCAACCGGATACCCAAATGCTTCCTTTGCTTCCAACATCAATTTTAACAACAACAAAAGGACTGGTATTGACTTTAACGTGAACCTCAACAAGAAAATAGGAGAGGTTGACCTCACCTTAGGATTAGCTGGCACTTATTACACCAGCAAAGCTACGAAAAGGGATGAGAATTATGAATATGCCTATCAAAACCGCACAGGAAAAGCCATTGACGGATTGTGGGGATTGGTAAGCGATGGATTTTTCAAAGACGCAAACGATGTGTCCACATCTCCAACCCAGTCTTTTGGAAAAACAAAACAAGGAGACATAAAGTATGTGGATCAGAACAACGATCAGGTGATCAATGAAAAAGACGAAGTCTATTTGGGCAAGGGGGGATGGTACGGTGCTCCACTGGTGACCGGTATCAACCTTACCTCGAAATGGAAAGATTTCACATTTTTCGTCTTGTGCACAGGCAGTTTCGGGGCGAAAGCCTTCAAAAGCAATACCTACTGGTGGGTGTATGGCGACCGGAAGTACTCCGAAGTGGTGCGCGGACGATGGACTCCCGAAACAGCCGAAACAGCGAGCTATCCGAGGTTGACTACGGAGAGCAGCGACAACAACTTCAGGAATTCGGACTTCTGGTTGTACAAGACAGACCGCTTCGATTTGGCAAAAGTGCAGCTCACCTACGACTTGCCCAAAAGCATGCTGCACAACTCATTCATGCATGCGGTGTCGGCTTATGTTAGCGGAGCGAATTTGCTGACAATAGCAAAGGAACGCAAGTTGCTCGAGATGAGCGTGGCGAGTGCCCCGCAAACCCGATTCTACAATGTAGGGGTGAAAGTTGTATTCTGATTTTAAATGACATAATAAGATTTGAATTATGAAAAATGCAATAAAAATATTGGCTTTGCTTCCGCTATTTGCAGCTTGCGATGATCTTTTTTCTCCAGCTGAAGAGAATATAAGGGAACTCGATGCCATGTACAAGGAGCCTACTTATGCCCAAGGTATTCTTGGAAACGCCTATATACTGCTCCCTTATTCGTCTTCGCCCAATAGCGACCTTGCCACGGACGATGCCGTGACGAATGATATCAACAATAATTACTTGAAAATGGCAACCGGTTCCTGGTCGTCAAACAACGACCCCATGTCGCAATGGGTGGGTCGCCGCAACGCCATCCAATACCTGAATATCTTTCTCGAAAACACCGACAAGGTGATTTGGAGTAACGACAAGGTGATCCGCACCATGTATAACGACCGTCTCAAAGGCGAAGCTTTTGGCCTGCGCGCAGTGCAAATGTATTACTTGCTGCTGGCACACGCCGGCTGGACCGACGACGGCAAATTGTTGGGCGTGCCTATTGTTACAAAACCCGAAACAACGGCTTCCAATATCAACATTCCCCGGATTACTTTCCAGGAATGCATGAAGCAAATATACAACGAGACCGACAGTGCCATAGCACTTCTGCCAG
>MKRS01000665.1 GCA_001897035.1 Bacteroidales bacterium 45-6 | reverse complement strand
ATCTTCAAAAACTCCTTGAAAATATCCTCTAACGTCTTGTCTTTTTTCTTCAGTTCGTCTTCAGAGACTTGCTCTATTATTCTGCCAAGTTTTTCATTAACAAATACCTTTAGTTCATCTTTGTTCGGGATGTTGTTTGCCAGTTCGGATTGTTTGAATCGCTCCGTGATGTATTCACAGATTTCGGATATTCTTCCATTTATTTCCCGAGCAATACATGTTTTCCCTCCTACTTTATGTGTAGTATTTCTCTTGGCTAACTGATTTACATTATCCCATTTTTCTGGTTCAGCGGAGCAACCCGCAGAAAAAGTTACTTCGTCCTTTTTATTATTCCATCTTACGCGGATTAATACCTGCTGATTTTTGTTGACAAATGTCCTGATGTTGTACTTAATTTCTATCATATCAATATTCTATTTATTTATTATCTTTGGCAAAAATAGATAGAATATCAGGGGGGAACAAGCGATTTTCTTACTCCCCCCTTTTTTGATCATTCTTGATTTTTTTAGATAGAAATTGATTGGATCTTTAAATAAACTTACTGAATGTTAGCATCTTGCAAATTTGAGTAAAATCTACGAAAATCATTAGAATATTCCAAGTGGGACCACTCAAGCAAAAAAGAGATAATATTTAAGTATTGTCTCTTTTTTCTTTTTAATTAAAAACGAATTGAAATTATGATGTAAAGTATTTTTGTTCAGGTCATTACAATTGATTGCAAAGCTAATTAGCTTTGATGTCCTAAAAATTCCTTTAACGTCCCTTCACGGTCTGACCACCGTATTTTTGCCGATTTTCGGCACTTTGTACACTGTTTTTGTACACTACTTGAGGGATTTATAGGATGGCTCATATTCTTTTATTAATATGAAAATCAATTTGTTATGATTACAACAGTGTACCCAACTATCCACAACAACGCCCTAAAGTTGTGTTTTTCAAATGGAAAAGAAAGGAAATTCAAGTCTTTAAGAGAGTTTTTAAACGGCAATTTCTCGAATGCCGAAATACTTTCTTTCTGGAGTTCCGCCACCAAAAGATTTAACCCTACAAGCCCAAACGCAAAAGAAAACAACACTATTGTCTTTAGCCTCATCGACGAATATGAGGCAAAGATATTAGCCAACCCATCCATCACACCCACACAGCTTGCAAACCCCGATAAAGTAGGTTCGTTTGAGTTGTTTATCTTAGACCACATCGAGAAAGAGAAAAAAAAGGCTGGAGGGAACTTCAACAATTATGTTAAGTTGTATAAGAGGCTTAGTGAGTTCCACCGTTATATTAATGCTCATGCAAATTCACCAGAATTAGCAAAGTTTTCAAATAAATTGCTGAAAAAGTCTTTGTCAGAAATGGACATTCAAGACATTGGCAAAGAGTACGGCCAGTTGTTTAACTGGTGGCTGGCTAATGTTTATTGCACTAACTTCGAGAAACTTGCTAAATGTCTCAACCATATTTTAAGGGAAATTGAAAAATCTGATCTGCCTTGGTCTATGTCGCAGATGGAGGGATACAGCATCACGGCCAACGCCCACAAGCCCAACAAGATAGAGGAATCCCCCTTTGCTCTTATGCCACATGAGATAGAGACATTTCTCAACTGGGATGCAAGCACTTACATGGGTGGTGTTGATGCTGATAGAGCGCAAATTTATCATGATTTCTTTTGTTTTATGCTTGAGTGTCCAATGCGATCAATTGATGTTATGAAGTTGAATTATAGTCAAATAGGACTTCATATTAATGGGTACATTCAAGTAAAGTACTTGCCCACAAAGAAACAAAATCAGGCAACAAAGAAAATGGTATCCGTTCCTTTGTCTGATAGGGCTTTGGCTATTGTGGAGCGATATAAGGGGGTATCACCCGATGGATATGTATTTCCCTTGCTGTCAGTCGATAAGATAGGCAACTGGAATGCTGGAGGCAAAGGGGTGGAAAAGGCTGCATCAAAGGTCAACCAGCAAATGAATTTGTTTATCAAGCAAATAGCTAAACAAATGGGAATAAGAGACAATGACGGTCAGATAAGTATGTATGACCTAAGACACACTTCCATCTCTTATTTGATGACAGTCAAGAAGCTGGATACCGTTTCTCTGTCTCTGATAGCTGATTGCTCCTTAGATGTTATGCGCAAGCACTATGTCAACGCTCAAATGGCTGGCAATCAGATGGGGTTTGTGTCCTACACAAAAAAGCAAAATCAAGCAATTTAAACAAATAACAACCTGGTCGCCTCATCACGGGGCGACTAAAAAAACAAAAAACAAAATGAAAAATAAAGCAATCTATCAAATCGAATGTCGGAATCATGTCGTAAAGCTAATGAATGACACCCGTGAATTAGCCGTTTTGAGAAGGAATTTACCACTTTCGGGTGACGAATGTATCATTGAGAAGGTTGGCGACCTGAAAAGGCCTGAAAACGCCCCTGATGACGTTTGGGAATTGTTTGTGGCTTTGGCGGCACATGTGGAGAGTGCGGATTTGACCACCAACAGAATCGATATTGAATTCCCCGATTATGAACTCCACCGACTGCAAGTCATAACAGACTTAGAGACTCTTTGTGTTGCGCCTGACGACATTACACACACTTACCAGAACGCCCAAGCAATGATGAAGTGTATCACTGGAGACGAGAGAGAAGTTTGCCTTATCAGCACGATAAAGAGCGTACCGGCTATTAAGCAGCTTAAGGGCGTTCCTGTGGATGTTTGGGAACTCTTTATCACATCAGCAAAAAGAGCAAGACGAAAGAATAAAAAGAAAATGAGTACATTTGCAGGATCGTAACAAACGATTTTTTTAAAAGAATATTTGGATGGCCGGGCTGGGATAGTTCGGCTATTTTTTGCCTGTTTATAATGATGTCTAAATTTTCTCGCAAGAAATTTTTCTCACCAAAGTTATATATACCAAGAACTATAAACTTTGAGATTATATTCTGATAAAGTGCTTATATTTGTAGATATTAAAAATCATTCAATATGGGATTAAAAATACATTCATTAGCAGAAATACCCGATAGTGTGTCAAAAAGTTATTATCTGTATATCTTGGATTATTATAATTGGAATGAACCAATTGGCAATACTTTGAGGGGCTGTTTTGATAAGATTGCCGAATTTGCTTCTAAAAATGACTCTGTTGTCATTCAGGGTATTGTCGTAAATAGCCACCTAAATTATTTGTTCGGGTGACGGATGGGGATGCCCATAAGCTTGGTGTACCACTGCATTATGGCTATTGCATCCGCCTCATCGTCTGTGTCTGGGTTGTACCCCAGGAACTTTACAGCTTCTATCATTTCGGCTTTTTTTGCCCATCGGTTGCCGGTTGTTGATTTCTTTAGCTGGTCAGGTTCTACGTAGGTGATTGGCTTCATATTGTTCTGCCCATTCACAAGCTGGAGTATGCCGTTAAGTTCCCATAGGCTGGTGGCTGCACGGGGTCTATTGCAGTCAAAAAACCCCGACTCCGCCACTATCGCCGTTATATCGTACTTTTTTACTGTCTCTTGGAGCTTCCTTGTGTACCATAGGTGTTTGTGTTTGGCTGGGAGCTTCCATGTTCCACTCGCTATTATTCGCCCATTGTGGTAAATGGCGTATCCTGTTTTTGCTGCTTGATCTAAGCTTAGTATATTCATTATTTAAATAACTATTAATTAAATAATATTGGGGGCTGTTTTACGCCTCGCTTTCGAGGGGTTAAATCATCTATAAATCAGCACAATACCCAATTATTGTTATTCTATTGTTTTTTACTTTCCCCACCAACCTGCGGTAGGGTAATTTTCTTTTTGCCTACCAACCTACGGTAGGGAATCTTTTTTTTGCCTACCAACCTACGGTAGGGAAATAGTTGTTAATTTAGATTAATAAAGTCTTGCTTTAATTGCCCCCAACATGTCATTAGCTTGGTCTTTATAGTCGCCTTGAGCTGGGCGATTCTCTGTTATATTCTCAATTTCTTGACGATAAAAAGCAAAATCTACGGCATATCCAAACTTACCGACCCTCCTTACAAGGGGAGTGTCAACAAGCTCTTTGATAGCCTTTCTTATTGTCTTTGGGTCTCTGCGAGTGATTCTTTGAAGTTCCTGTAAAGTTATGCGGTATGGCTCTGCTGATGTGAGTTTCTTTGTCGTTGCCTCACAATAAGAAAAATCAAAAAGGATACCGAAGATCTGCTGGGCGTATGCCGACTCTATATGAATGGCTACAACTTCGTGATACAAGATATTCTTTTTGGGGGTGTAGCCTGTCCCGCTCACGTACCCTAACAACGGTTTTTTTTGCTCTTCCATTAGCCACGCAACAGCCCCTCCAGCAGCTCTATATTCAGCTTGTATGTCCGTTTTTTGTCCGTTCCGCCTGCTGTGATTAGTCCTTTGGCCTCCAAGTCCTTTAAGTATTCCCCAGCACTCACATAGCTGTACCCCATTGTATTAGCTATTTTTCTGTATGACAATGGAATTTCATTTTTCCCATAATTTTCAAAGAAAAAAATTATTAAATTTGCATGTCTAAGCGAAAGTCCGATGCCTCGAACGTGATAAATAATACTATTCTTCATTATTTTAATTTTTGTTGAAGAATAGCAGAAAAAGCGTTAAGATGTTTGTTTTGTCTTAACGCTTTCGCTTTTTTGATTGTAAAATGCTGGTATGTAATAAAGTAAAAACTAAAATCTAAAATATGTGGCATGGAAGAAGACGAAGTTCTTTACAGAGAAATGAACCCCGATGATCCTTGGTATATGGGTTCGATAGATGACGAGGAAGACGAGGAAGACAAAAACGACACACCAGGCTATTAGTTGGGTGTGTCGTTTTGTTGTGTCATCGAGGCTTAACAAAAGCAAAGTCCATCCTTTGCGCCTTTACTCTCACGGCTGGGGTATCGCCTACCCGCCAATTATCGTTTATTTCGACGTTGTCGCCCCAAAAAGAATAAAAAACTGAATTGTAAGTTTTTTTTACAAATTGTATCCATGCGATGCTACCGCCCTCGCCCGTGACTGCTGGGTGATAAACAAAATCCCATTTATCATTGCTAAAGATATAAGAACCAATATCTTGGAACTCCATTATCTTTATGCTATCCATGCCAAGCAGACGGGCAAGCCACACAGTACCCCTGCCCCCCAAAAGAAACCTGTTTGTATCGCTGCATCCGGTGGTCACCGGAACTAATGAGCCATCTACCACATCTTTGTACACCTCATATATGGGGGGCGTTATTGGCGTGCCCGCTTTGATAAGATCTACCGTGTGGTTAAGGTCTTTCAGGTTTGGCATGTTGTTAATCACGCTGCTTTCTTCGACGTCCTCGATGTTCGACAAAAAAACAGTCCTTACGGTTGGATTGCTTGGCGCATACAAGTAATCATTCAGTTTTGGTTTGCCCCACCAGTATTGCCCATAGTCCATAGTGGCGGGGTCTGTGTTCCAAATGATGGCTGGGAGAGATGAGAGAGCTGCTTTGTTTGCTGCCCACTTTGCCGGGGCTTGTTGGTTGGCTATTATCTTGGCCGCTTCCGGATCAAAATTTTGATAATTCATTTTTTTGTTTAATTGTTCGGATAAGAATAGCCGACAATACTCATAAGCCGTTATCTGCTCCGGATGCCAAAAAGAAAAATCAA
>MKRS01000664.1 GCA_001897035.1 Bacteroidales bacterium 45-6 | reverse complement strand
TTTGTCAACGAAGCTTTTGTTTGTCCTGCCGGAATATCGCCAAAGCTTGCTTGGGGGCTTATCAGGGTGATATAGGGCGAAGAGCAACTGAGGCTCGCCATCACATTGCCGGACTGTGCCAGTCCGTTGTTTTCCAATTGCAATATCAGTTCTATTGTTTCCCCTGCATCCATCTTGCCGTCGTTGTTGCCGTTGCTGCTTCCGGTCTTGTCGTCATCCACTGACAGCGATTTGTAGCGGACATGCTGGTTCGGATTGGCCGTGACGCTTACCGTTTTTTCCACCGGGAAATAATTGTGTGCAGTCACCGTCACGCTCATGTCGCCCACCGTGAGGGGATGGATGCCGGAGAAAGTGTAGGTGCCGTTGCCAACTTCCGTCCGCGGCTCGAACACCTCGTCTTTTTTATACAAGCAAATCTGCACCTCTTCGCTTGCGCTTTGGAGGCCACTTACCGTCACGGACACCGAACCTTCGCCACACGGCATGGTTGTCGTGCTTAAAGCCGCAGTCATCGTTTGGGGCGTGTTTGTCCAGATTTGCATTTCGGGGTCGCCGAGGAGGTGGAGACGCCAGCCACTTTGAGAGTCATTATTAATTAACAATGTGTATTGAAAAATACTTCCTATATCATACCTTCCATTATCTCTAAAATCGCCTTTTTTATATAAAGCATTGCAAAATCTGTCAAATTGATCATATTCTCTTGTATATCCGACATCCGTATTGCCAATGAAGGCAACCCCACCGCCATTTTTATTCACCAAATAATGCTTGCCAATGCAGTCGTAGGCAAAATTAGCGGGATGACAGCCTCCGGACATTAATATTTGATAGAAATTCCCATTCGATAGCTGATCCATGTCCGAATTATAGATATATTGTCCTTTATCTTTGCTGGATGTGCCCATCAGCGTTGGGTTGCAATGATCCATGTGGTATATAATATGGAACCTGTCAAGTCCCGAATTCCCTCCGTTATTTAATGCTGATATGAAATTGTTTTTTGAAAATTCCTCATCGCCAGTTACGCAGGGTCCCTCAGGTATATGAACATTGGATTCCCCATCCTTACACCCAAAGACTCCCTCTGAATAATTATATAGGGATCCTGAACAGTTGGAATCATCAAACATTAACCAGGTGTTAAGATTCGAGGGGGACAAATAATTGTCACGATAGCTTTTTAGTTTAGATTTGCCGTTATCATCTCTATAATTAAAAGTAGGGCACCTTAGCATAAAAGCATCCGACACCAGGATGTTTTTGTAGTACGACAAATTCGATATTTGTCCGGCATGTTCGTAGGCGATCAACTTGTCGATATAGCTGTTCAGTTCTTCGGAATTACTAACTGGTATCCGTCCTGCAACGTTAATTGCTAAATTTGTATTGCTTCCAGTAAAAACATTGTTAGTATAGCTCCAGTAGTCGGAAGTTGAATAGTATTTGTCAGTTGGATAGAATAGTTTATCCCCCGAAATACCATTCACAAACCTTGCAGGCACTACACTCAAATCTCCTCCCAGCAATACAAATAAGCCTTCTCCCCATTTAGTTTTAGAATCAATGAGATAATTACGAATTTTTTCCGTCAAATCGCATCCGTAATACGACTGCCCGATCTCTTCCACCGTCTTGATAATGGTGAAGATTCCTTTTTTAGTCTTCCAATCGGCCAATCGCTGGAATGCCGGTTTAAGCGCATTATTTGTAATGATGATGTAATCGGGTGTAGTTTTGCCTAATCCGGAAAGGGAGCTAAGGCTCTTTAAGGTCGTGGATCTCTGCAAAATCATGTTGCTTTTGGTTGCATTCTGGACACTCGAACCAAAACGCACAACGTCCTGAGGGTTTTTCACAAATGATTCGATATAACTTTTGCACAATTTGGCTCTGTATTCGGATTGCATCAACGGCTTTACAACTTCAGGGTTTGCCCCGATCACATAATTTATTGTATATTCAAGCTTGGGATAATAGTACAGTATCTGACTCTTAGGTGTATATTGGAATGGATATATCCTCAGTGTTATTATATGATACCCTTGCAAAAAGCCATCCTCTTTGATTTCATATAAAACATTCGGATAAGGATTATCCAAATCATACACACTGCTCTTTTGCTGTGTTAGATTATCTGATTGCTCATCGTTTGTGGGAATTTGCGGTTCTACCGGGGCAATATCCACACCTTGTTTCAATAGCTGCCTCTCGTTATAAGTAAACTGGATGCCAGTCACCTTGGCATCGACTGGCAATACATAACTAACATCATAAACCGGTAGTTTCGGAGAACCTGTTTCAGATGTCGTATTGTATGATTTCCATTCCATATTCTCGCTGCCATCTCCCTTATTCTGAAATTTAATATCGCTCAATTCGATTGTTAGCTTATCGGATATTTGAGAAAACAAAAGAGTTGGCAAGAATAACAATATTAGTAAAATATTGATTTTTATTATTTTCATGAGCCTAAATTTTAGTAGTTAATCAACTTCCCAGTTCTCAGAATGCTTTCATCCTTTTTGTTTATCAATTGAAATAAATACACATCTCCCGCTTCTTTGGGCAGATGGATGGCCTTGCTATCCGAATAAATTATTTCGGAGAGATGCAATTGTCCCAAAACATTGTACAATTTAATTTGGCAAGGAAAGACGGAAGCATCTCCTTGAACCGAAAGTTGATTCTCATGTAGAAGTACTGAAATGGAAGAAGATTTATTATCATGAATATCTACTATGGGATTATTAAAGCAAGAAGCACAGTCTTTGTCTATGTATTTTACTTCATTACCCTGTTTAAAGCAGTTTAACCTATATGCTGTTCCTCCCGACATTGGAGCTGAATATAAAAACCAGAAAAGGCCTTTCAGGCTTCCGATTCCTTTTACCCAAGTGTCACGACCATTCATAAATGGAATAAATGGAAAAAGGCTTCCGCTGCCTTCGTTGTAGTTTTGTTCCACATAATATGTTTTCTGATTGTCTGTTTCTGTGACTTCGTGAATAATGCTTGCGGTTATTTGTTTATATACCTCTATGTAGGATCCACCCAAAATGCAATCTTGCCATATTGTATCTCCTTTGTTTTTGGAAAAGTCATACAATAATGTTTCGAAAGAGCCCTCATTCTGATGCCAATGAGAATTTAGATAGGATAGTGATGCAAGATGGTTTTGGACGTTTAGTCGAAACCAAACTTTTCGATCCTTCTGCCGGATACCGCCAACATATATATCGTCCTTGTCGATGTTCAGCGTAGTGTCGTTGAGCAAATACAATTTATTGTAAGTAGTGTCATTTATGATAGTATCACCCGTTAATCCGTAATAAATCTCAGCACCGCCATACGGTTGTACATTCCAGATTGCACCTGATGTGGGAAACACATCCTGAACTTGTGCTTGGATAAGCATTACCCCGAAACAAAAGAAAAATATGTAGATTGTTTTTGTAGTTTTCATAGGAATTAGTTTTTCGTGTTAGTATTAGATCTTGTATTTGTGCTTGACAAAGCATCGCCATCGCACAAAAAAAGACTGTATAAATTAACCGTTGAAATCTCATGGGTTCACGTATTTAGTTATAGAAAAAGAATTGTCGCTATGCCGCACCTTTATCAGGCAAATCCCTTGGGGAAGATCGTCCTTTTCGAGTTTCGCTTCCACCAAGGGTGTTACCCATTTCCGGCTTGTAAATATTCTTCCCGAAATATCATAGATTTCCACAGAGGAGCAGGGGTTTCCTCCCGACTTTATCGATATTCCTCCTCCTTCTGCCTCAATAACAGTTATTTTATTTGTTTTCATAATCTCCTAAATTTTAACGATTTTATCAGAATACCGAATTCCAGGTGCTTCTATATGAATAAAATAGACTCCCGGTTTATATCCTGAAAAGTCGATCACGACATGCTTTGCTTCTTTAGCCTGTTTCAGGCTTATCGTATTTCCTGCCATATTTATTACATAAATAGACAACGAAGCGTTCAAGGCTTCTCCCGTTATATTGATCGACAAATTGTCTTTAACCGTATTGCCGGAGAAGGAAATACCAGACTGATTCCTATTTCGGGATATGCCCAGCTCAGCGTCACAAACGTTACACTCTTCGTATGTAAAGCCTTTGCACAATACTGTGTCCTTGTAGAGTAAGACGTTGGCCTGCCGAAAACATCCGAGGATTTCTTGTGTAAAGTCCGTAACATGCCCGTAAGTGTCGTTGAACAATCCCCCCACAGAGCCAATGCCTTCTATCCAAGCTGCCGTCCTATCGAAGTGAAATCGTTTCCTGCTTTCCCCGTTGAGCAACCGAATGGTATCTATCTTGGTCACAACCAACCCTTCGGGGTCGGCTAATACTCCTTCAGCGGCGGTGGAAACAAAGAGGTCACCTTCTTTTAGTGTAAAGTCATACAAGAGAAATTCGCTGGAATCCTCGCCATAAATATTCAATTTTGCATACACTTTGCCTCCGGCTTCCCGCAATATACCTACGGGATATTCCTGCTGGATGTCCCAATAAAGAATTTTTTTGTAAGACACGCCGTTGACGAGGGTGTCCTTTCCTAAGAAATATTGGGAATGATTCTCATAGTCTGGAGGATTGATCAATGTGTTCACTGTAAATTTGGTCCATGTTGAACCTTCGGTGAAATAGTTTGCCCTACCCGTTTCCTGAATTTGAGCCTGACTGAAAAATGCAATCGCACAAAAGATGATAGTATGGATTGCTTTTTTAGTTTTCATAGGAATTAGTTTTTCGTGTTAGTCTTTGATCCATTTTTGTGCCTCTGTCGTATCATCTGTAAAAGAAACTTCAACCAAATACATGCCTCGGGGAAGTGCCGACACATCCACAGAGCTACCGCTGGCTTTAGCGTATAGCCTGCCCGAAACCGATGCAATCCGAAATGAAGAGATTTCTTTTATGCTGTTACTCACCCGCAAAATATTGCCTGTTTGGTTGAGTACGGTTTTCGATGCAGTCTGATTTTCTATTCCCACAGGTGCAGGTACAAATTCTCCGGTATATGGTGTCCGCAACAATATTTGTCCACATAAAAAATAGCCAACCGAACCATCATCGGAAAACGAAAAATTACTCTCGTCGGAGGGACCTCCATAAATACTTGATATATCGTTCCATGACCAAGTCGTTCCTCCATCTTCGGTACCGTGTATCGACAAGCTAAAACCACAGCCACAGCTTGTCTTCAAGTATGCACCAAAGAATCCTCTGGATGAATCTATAAAATAGATGCTACTCGCTGGAAATTGATCCTCGATGGCCCAATGTTCATCATCAAGGGACGTGATGACCGTTCCATGAGCAGGGCTATCAAAGTATTGGAGAGCAAATGTTTTCCCTGATGTGAAACAAAAAGAATGTATCGATTGCGACACATCGAATGCTTGGCTACGCCAGCTTTCTCCTCTGTCCAATGTTTTCGTGACAGTGCCTTCATTTCCTGAAATGTATCCCAGGCTGCCATTGAATTCAACATCTAATAGTCTTTTTTTGCCAGAAAGTACATCAATCCGTTGCCACGAACTCCCCTTGTCTGTGGAGCGCAACACGAGGCTGCCCGCCGTTGCCCACAGCAAACCCGGTGGAGCTGTCGCTGAACGCAATGTCGTTGAGCCGGGCGGCAACAGGATGCTGTTTCTGCCAAGTGAATGCCCGGTCGGGGGAGCGGGCTATCAGTCCGTTTTCCCCCACCACAAACACCGTGTCCAAGCCTTTGGCAAAAACTTTCCGCATATCTTCATTCTGGATCGTGGACACGTATTCCCAAGTCTGGGCGGGAAGTGCCATAGTCAGCATAAGGAAGAAAAACAAAGTGAGTGTACATGTTTTTGTATTCATAAGTTTGTTCTTTTTATTTTGTCAAGATCATTTTGTAGCTGCCCACTTCCTTGCCGTCGGCTATCAGTGAGTAGATGTAGAGTCCCGCATCGAGTTCGTGTGCTTTGATGGTAACTGAAGAGTTGCCTCGCTCTGCTATGGAAAAGCTCTTTATTTGTTTTCCCTGCATGTTGTAAACATACAGGTTTGCTTCTCCCACAGATTCCGGAAGGGTGAATGAGATTTTTGTTTCAGATTTAAACGGATTTGGCACATTGGGGTTTAAAACGGTCGTAGTTTTAATGTCTTCACTTTTTTCAGCAACGCTGTTTCTTCCCGATCCCAATGCTTTTTCAATAGAGGCTAAGCGAGTTTCCAATGCGTTAATGTAAGCCGTTTGGTCATCCACTTTCTGCTGTAGTTGGTTGATGGCATCGATGGCAAGGGGGACCATTCCCAGATAATCTACATAAAGATAGCCAGTTGTGCCGTCTTTTTGAACCAGTTGAGGATACACTTTTTGCACTTGCTGAGCGATGAAGCCAAACCGGTCGGGTTGGTTTTCGATCGACTTATTCAATTTGGCAAAGATCTCCTGGTCTTTCAGCTCTTTTCCGCTCAGGCCTGATGTGCTGGAGCTTTTCAGAAGCGATTGCTCATTATTTATTACTTTGTTGTATTTCAACTTGTAGCTCACGGCGTTCAACTTCTTCAAATTCGATAAGGTGTTGTTTATCGTTGCGACATTTTCTTTGAATACGCTGTCGGACGCAACAAATACCCCTGTGCTGCGCACATCACAATTAAATTGAAAATAGTTTCCGAGATTTGCATCACAATAGGCTATTACATTAGATGATTTTCCATTTCCGGTTATATATATACCTCTTTTGCATTGGAGCCACATTTGGTCTGTGTCATCATTACCATACTCTCCTATTATTACATTATCAAAGTAATCACCAAAGCAAAGGCGACCACCAGCTCCAAAATCACCGTATGGGCCATAAATTTGTTGAGTTCTTCCATCGCTTTGATATGGTGGAATAACTCCATTTCCATAAGCTGCAATTTTTCCCATAATAACCTCGCCTTTAGATCCAACCTTAAATTGAGCTGAAATAGAATTGGCGATAAAACAAAGGATGATAATAAGGTAGTAATTTTTTCTCATAGTGTTAGATTTGTTAATGGTTTGCATTATTGATTAGTCTGTACGCAAATTTAATGTTTTTATCAAAATAAGCAATAAAAACGCAAAAATATCTTTCAGGAAGGATTCGTTGGGGTAAGTTTCTTCTTTATTCTCAGCGGATTTATTATCTCATACAGCTATAAACACAAAATAGAGGGACATTCGGTCTCGAAACGCACATTCTGGGTGGGCCGCATTGCCCGCATCTATCCTTTGCATGTGTTCACGCTGCTTGTTGCCATCTTCTTGCACCGGGAAATGTGGCAAAATGGAGTCTCGTGGCTGGGGCATTTCATCCCCAATTTATTTCTTCTCCAGGCTTTTATCCCGAAATCCGGTTACTACTATTCGTTCAATAGTCCCTCCTGGAGTTTGTGCTGTGAGATGCTTTTCTACGGTTTGTTCCCGTTTCTGGTGAAATGGTTCCGCTCTGCTTGGTGGCTTGTGGGGACGATTGCCATGTTTGCGCTTGCCATCGTTTTCGGGATGGGGTTCACTCCCGATGACCAGACCGTTGTGAACACGATATGGTATGTGAACCCACTCGTTCGGCTGGTCGATTTCTTCCTCGGCATGTTGTTGTATGAGGTTTACGGGAAATGGAAACATGTAGGGTGGGGGAAGCTGAAAGCGACCGTCTGCGAATGCCTTGCGGTTGGGCTGTTCTTGCTTTTTTATCTTTTGTCGGATTCTTTTTCCATCGTTTACCGCGCTTCGGTCTATTACTGGCTTCCGGTGAGTGCCGTCATCCTTGTGTTTTCGTTCCAGAGAGGATACTTATCGGGCTGGTTGTCGGGGCGTGTTTTGGTATATCTCGGGGAAATAAGTTTCGGGGTGTATCTGTTCCATTACCTGGTGCTTCGGTCATTTTTCAGGATAATGGCAAAAACAGGATGGGAACTGAATGCTGCCGCCTCTTTTGCCCTCGTATTGGCGGTGACATTGCTTTTAAGTGCGCTGTCGTTTCGCTATTTCGAAAAACCGGTAAACAGGAGGCTGAAACGCCTGCTCGGAGCATAAGATACCTTGTTGCCTGTATCGGGTTTTGCCTTAAAATTCATTTACCCAGCGGGCCACGTATTC
>MKRS01000663.1 GCA_001897035.1 Bacteroidales bacterium 45-6 | reverse complement strand
TATTTCGCTTAGGAAAATAAAAAAGCCAATCCCTTTTAAACTATTTAGGAACAAGCGAGTCAAAGGGTAAATTCATTTTTATTGTAAAACAAAACATGAATTTTATTAAATTACCCAGACAAGGATAATCAAATCATACAGGATTTCATACTGCCTGATCGTAACATTCAATTATATGAAAAGTACCTTTATTCTCGCTTTTTTGTGCTGTGCCTTCACTTTGTTTGCGCAGAACAATCTTCCACCCAATAATTCCTCCAACTCCCAAAGCGCATCGCTCATCTCCATTCGAGGAGTCGTGATCGATTCTCTGGCGCGATCGTCCGTGCAGGGCGCTACCGTGTCTTTGTATATGAAGGGCAGCGCAAGCCCGCTTCAAGGGGTATTTTCGGATAACGACGGACATTTCTCCCTTACCGCCAAAAGCATGGAGCTGTCTTCCCTGAAAGTGTCCTTCATTGGCTACAAGGACAAAACCATACTAATTACACAAAAGCAGATCCAATCGAAAAATATTGACTTGGGCAACATATACCTAAGTTCCACGGGGGTTCATTTGCAGACAGTTACGGTAACAACCAATGCTCCAGAAATGGTTGTCAAAGAGGATACTATCGAATACAATGCCTCGGCATTCAAAGTGCCGCAAAATGCAGTGGTCGAGGATTTATTGAAACGCCTGCCAGGCGTCGAAGTGGATAAAGACGGGAAAATAACGACCAGTTCCGGCAAAGAGGTGAAACGGGTCTATGTGGATGGAAAGCGGTTCTTCGGCGACGATCCCAAGATGGCTACCAAAAACCTGACGGCAGAAATAGTGGACAAGGTGCAGGTGGTGGACAAAAAGTCCGACTTGGCGATGCTCACCGGAGTTGACGACGACGATTCGGAAACAGTCATCAACATCACCATCAAGAAAGGGATGAAAAAGGGATGGATGGGAAACGTGAATGCCGGAGTCGGAAAGTTTGTGAATAACAGCGAAAGCACGGATCCCCGGTACAACCTCAGCGGGATGCTCAACCGATTCCGCGACAACAACCAGTTGTCGTTCATCGTGAATGCCAACAACATCAACAACCGCACCTCCACAGACATGGGTAACAACGTGCGC
Source organism: Bacteroidales bacterium 45-6 (assembly GCA_001897035.1). GTDB lineage: Bacteria > Bacteroidota > Bacteroidia > Bacteroidales > Dysgonomonadaceae > UBA1309. Next base: position 11 of record MKRS01000663.1, on the reverse strand, counting down.
ACCGGAAGAGG
>MKRS01000662.1 GCA_001897035.1 Bacteroidales bacterium 45-6 | reverse complement strand
TCAAGTACATCGTAGAACGAATTGGACAGTTGCTTTGAAAATGCATTCAATACGAACAATTGCTACTGAATGTTTAAATGGTGAAAATAAAAAAGGTGAACATATAGGTGATGGTGTACTTAATCTATATACTCGTAATGCTCAATATGGAAGTGGAGAAGAATATGAGAATATTTTTGCATTACTTGATTGGCAAGCAATTAATGGTATTACCGTAGAAGCCGATATACCTCTCCTATCATGTCATGGACAATTTTCTATGCTAGAAACACATTTTGTAGGTGGTGTTAGTGATGGTAATTATGGTGCAGCAATGATGGATACTGCTACACACAATCTTACAGCTAAACGAACATGGCATTTTTATGATGATTTTATTGTTGCACTAGCTAATGGCATTCATGATAACACTAGTGGTCTGCTTCAAACAGCAATTGTAAGTAGATTGCTGCCACCAGCGAATACACTAGCAGGAACTTTAACTGTACAATGGAGTAATGGAACTAGAATGGTTCTCGCCGACGGTGTATACGCATTTCAATCTTCTGAACCGTATGTATTATGGTTTCATGCTGATAACACAGCATGGATTGTATTAGATAACTATACTGCACTGACTATTGATTGTCGTAATAAATCTGGTAATGTTAATCAATTTGGTCCGTGGAACTTTGAAATGCAAGGACGTTTACTCACTGCGGCCATTGTTCATGGTAGAGGACCAACAATTGAACCATTAACTTATAAATATATGATCGTGCCCAATGTAACAGTGAATGCCGTACCAACACTTTGGAATCGATATATGCTATGGGCTAATAATGCATATACACTAAAACAGTTACAAACCGATAATACGACATTACATCTCCATGGTAGTTGTGATCCATTGGCTCAACGAGCATCCATTCTGCTCTTTGATAATGCTTCGGTGGCTGATCATGGTATATATTACAATTGTACGAATATGGCATTAAGTTTTTATTTGGAACAAGCAGGTGCATTCCTATATAGTGAAGATTCGAATAGTTTTACTGTTACTGCATCACATCCAAGACGTGTAGGAGCAAATCTTACTATTAGTATCAATCAAGATAGTCTTCATAGCGAAGAATGTACTCGTGATAT
>MKRS01000661.1 GCA_001897035.1 Bacteroidales bacterium 45-6 | reverse complement strand
CGTCCGCAAATGGTCTTTTCCGATGGACTTGCTAATTATTTGCAAAACGGTTTACTATGCGATTGTAGGGGACAAACACGCCATTTAGCCTCCTATTTCGGGGCTGCGGATGCCGGCTTCTGCTGGGCTGGCTTCGTCTTCCGGCGTAGAAAATTCCAAAAATCCCTGAATTTCTTGACTTCCCTCGTATAAACGATTCCCACCCCCTGGGTGGTGGTAGCCTGCCGGTAATACTTGTCGTTTTGCTTGCTATATACCTTGAGCTTGAACGCCCGGTTCAAGAGATATTCCAAATCTACATTTCCCACGAGGTTTTCCGAACCGGTGGTCTGCCCGCTGCTTCTGTAGCCAAGATTCGTGCGGATGCGCAAGCGGTCGTCAAATATCTTAGTGGAGACGTTCACATTCACATCAAGGTTTGTCATCGTTCCGTCCCGGCTCAAGATATCGGTCTCTATATTCCATTTGTCTCCAAGCACTCGTCCAAACATAGCATCCAATGTCTTGCTCAATGCACCCGAAGCAAAGGAAGACATCACGCCGTTCACGGCTAAATCCTGGGCAAGGCTGTTGTCGGAACTGCCATAAAAAGAGCCGGCAAAAAGCAAATAAACAAACTGTTGGATCTTTTGCTCTTCTGTGGCAAGCAAGGCATTCACTTTTTGTTTCACATCGTCACTCGATTCTGGCAGTTCCACATTGTAGGTGAGGGTCATTTGATCCATATCGCCTTTGATGCCAAGCACACAACGCACCGGAACGCGGGTGGAAGAGATATTGTTGTCGGTGGCGAAGCTCGGGTCGAGAGTCGCCAAATCGGCGCGAACGTCCTTATATGCTGTAAGATTAAATGCCGTCCGCAACGGATCGCCGCGAAAAGTGAGCGTGCCACCTTCCTGCACATCGAACTCCATGTTGGAAAGTTGCTGCAGATTTATTTTCACTTTGCCTTTTGTCACCACATAATTGCCGTAGGAACGCATATCGCCGGTCTTGTTGTCATAGCTAAAGTCAACGTTGCCGTTTCCCTCCACTTGCATCGAATTTCCACTTGCGGGATCAAGCAGCACGTAGAGCGACAGCTTGTCGGAAATATGCAATTTTGAGGACAAGGTCATTGAAGTAGCATTTTCCTTCCTCCTCGGAGGGATTCTTTGATCCTCTGCTATCGTATCCTCCTTCGGAGTATTCACATAGACAATTCCTTGGTATTGAACCGCATCGGCAGACTGCGGCAGAAGTACATTAACTGTTGATTTGCCAGCATTTGCGACATCCAATTTTACACTTACTTTTGAATTGTCTCCATCCACCACCGCAGTGCCCGAGGCAAACACCTTTCCATAGAATAAACTGTCGGTACGGCTTTCCGTATTGAGAACCATTAGATTCTTCAGCCTCATATTCAGCGTATATTCGTATTTTTCCAACTTATCATATTGAAACCGGGCATCCATAAAGGCCACGTTTCCTTGCGTATCGGTCACTTTCAAATTGTCAAAACCTATTTTATCGGGGCTGATATGGATCGTGTCGGAAATCTTGTAATCGACATTGGTATATTCCAATCCAAACAGCCCATCCTTAATTCCGATCCAACCATCCACTTGCGGATTAAGCAACGAACCCTTCACCGCCAAATCGGAACTGAGCCTCCCATGAACCTTGTTGAGGTAATCGGAAGCAAAAGGCTGGAACCAATCGATCGGCAAATTGTCCATCGCCAAGCTCATGTCGAGCCTCAAGGTATCGCCCAAATAAACCAAACCGCTTGCATCGGCCAATCGAACTTCGTTCCGCAAAATATGGGCATCGATGTCCATCGCATTCACATCGCCACGCCATTTGCTTGACAAGTCGAGCGAGCCAATGGAATCGCCGTTCATGACAATGTTTTTCATGAGAAACTGGTCGGTGAAGACCTGCGGGGATTTTGTCGCCGAGGCTATATTCACAACGCCATTGAGCGTGGCATCTATTCCGTGGATGGAAAACGCTGTAAGCAACGAACTCAGTTTGGCATTGGTGAAATCAACACGCAAGGTGTCCTGGTTGTCATTCGAAACGATTCCGTTGATATTCAAATAATTCTTTCCCTCCACCTTCATCCCGAGGTTGGATATGGAAGTGCGGGATTCTTCGTTGACAATCGACGCCGGATTCAACAAGAACCTCAAGTCGTTGACATAAACCATGGAGGGTTCGAGGTTGAGATGCGTCACCAACTCTTTTCGAGCATTCCGGGTAAAGAAAGTGTATGAGTCGAGCTGTCCGCCCACGGTCAAGTCGGGAGTCTCGTTGCTGAAATTGATTTGCGAACGAATGGTGTCGGATTCGGAATTGGCATTCATGTCAAATTCCATCCGGTTGTCCTGATTGAAATAGCGGGCATGGGCTTCTAAACTCATCCGTTCGTTTTCGTTCGAAAAGTTGAAAAACGATTCCTTCACATCTGCCGGCCCGTATTTCAGAAGTGGAGCTTTTGCCCGAATCACAATGTGCTTTGAGGCCGTATTAATGGAGCCCGATGCTGCCAAAGCTTGTGTCAGCGACACGGGCGAACCAAAGATTTGTTCTATTTGCTTTGTGTCTTTGGTTTGAAGGGCAAATTCGAAATCATTCTTGCCCGGAGACTTGGTCTTCACCGGAAGAATAAACTGAGGCAAATATTTATGCACGATGTTTTGAACTTCACCGGGAAGCGTCCCGAGATTCAGTTTTCCGTCGATTCTTGCATTCAGGAAAGAAGAAGTCAGTTCCATGAAATTCTTGCCCTGACTTGTTTCTCCGGCTTCGAGCCGAATCAGCCCGGGACTAAACCGGACATTTCCATCTTCAAACTGCATGTTTTCCAACTGGATATTCCCGGCAAACCCCTGTTCCAAACTTCCCTTAATGGCGGCATCCAGGTTCACCGACAGGTGAGGATTTTTCCATTTCTCGTATTTGTAGAACGAATTCAAGTCGAGATCCGTCACATTGCCCCTGAGCTCATACTCAGGCGTTTTTCCCTGAATCATCTTGAAGTCTGCCACCAATTTGCCTTGCGTCATGTTAGCATTCACCCATCCGCTAATTGTTGACGGGTTGTAGTCGGCAGCAAAACGGATGTTCCGGTAGCTGGCTTTTTCGTATTGGATGGAATGGACTTGCCCCTTCGCTTTCAAAGCGATCTTCGCAGTACCGTCTTGGCGGTAATCAAAATCAGCCTGTGCCGAAATTCTCCCAATGCTCGGGTTTGTAAACGGCTGCAAATTAAAATTCTGAGTCATCATATTCCCTTTCGCTCCTAAATGCTGGAAGGTCGTGTCGGAACGGAAAATTGCCTGGATGACAACCGCTCCTTGCCTTGTCCACACGTCCGAAACAAGCTTAAGGTTGGCGAGCGTGCCGTCAGCCCGTCCTTTCAGGCGAATATCGCCCAAGGGTTTCATATTTTGCGGAAAGGAAAATGCCGGGTTCGAGATCCGGACAATATCCCGGAGTGCATTTTGTGTGGTTTTGAATGAGTTAACGACAAGCCTCACCTTCGCCGTCTTGTAGCGGCTGTAATCCGAAATTTGGCCATCGGCCTTCATTTCCAGCTCATTCCCGTAGAGCAAATGAACATGGTCTCCTACGATTAACGGCAACTTTCCCCGGATGTTTCCAGACAGTTGCACGGTTTCCTTCAACAAGTTCAATCCAGGCAGGAACGAAGCCAAATCGCCGGGATGTACAACTGTGGATCGAAGGTCGAATTTGAAAACATGGGAAAGGACATCGAATTCGGCCAAAGGCACATTCACCCTGGAACGAGGCAACTCCAACAATGCGTTTTTAACCGTGAACAAGCTTCTCTTGCTTTGGACGGTCAGGCTCGATTTTTTCAGAACCAATCCTGCCTTGTCGGCAAAAGATAGCTTCGAAATCCGAATGTCTAACTTCTCAGGGGCAACCGAAGGCAACGAAAGCTTTGCCGCCACATTGCCCAGCGCAATATGCGAGGGATTGAATTCTCCTGGCGTTTCGGGTTCCGATTGGGTATCCATTCGGAAACGCCCATTCTGAAGACTAACATCCTGAATGGAAACGGTCATCTTGGAAGGCTTCTTCTTCACCGTGTCCTGCGAAGCAAAAGCATCGATCAGAAATTGGAAATTGTAGTCGGAGCGGGGATCTTTCCGGGAGATATTGAGGGCAAAATCATTCAGCGAAATGCCCTTGACCTCAACCTTGTCCTGAAGCAATTTCCAAGTGTCCAGCTCAGCCGAAAACTCCTTCGCATACAACAATGTATCGCCTGTTTTGTCCTCCAGATACACCCCTTCGAGGCGAACTTGATTGAACAGCCGAAGCTGAATGCGGTCGATTCTAACTTCGGTCTTGATGATCGGGCGAATGCGATTGAGAGCAAACCGAAGCACCGACTGCTGAACGGCCGGGATCAGCAACAACAAGTAGAGAAGGACATTGAGAACAACAACGCCCAACACCACGAAAAGTCCAATCCTGACTATTTTTTTCAGTATCTTCAAAGCATATCCAAATTACTTTAAATGTTTTTTCCAATCTTCTTCCTTGAATCCGACAAGTACAAAATCTTCCGCCACAAGCAGGGGACGCTTCACTAACATCCCGTTCTCCGACAACAAGTCGATCAATTCGTGGTCGGGAGCTGTCTTCACTTTTTCCTTCAAATTTCTTTCCTTGTAGATCAGCCCCGATGTGTTGAAAAATTTGGCCACAGGAAGGCCACTTCTCTCGATCCAGGAGGCCAGTTCCTCTTTCGACGGGTTGTCTATGGCAATATTCCTTGAGTCTATCGTGATCTTATTTTCATTCAGCCATTTGATGGCTTTTTGGCAAGTGCCGCATTTGGGATAGCAGAGTAAAAGCATAGTCGTTTTCCAAAATTTTTAGTTGTCTTGCTGCAATACATTGCAAATTACAAAAAATTCTCTTAGTTGGCTACAAAAGGTTCGTTTTTTGGTGATAAGTCATTTCATTTCAATGCTCACCTCGTTGTCCGCAGGAGGAAAGTCGAGTTTCAAATCAGCGGGGTCTATACCGGAGTCATCGCCCATGAGGGAGGCAAATGCCGTTATTGCTTTGCGCATCTCATCGTCCATTTTCTCGTCTCCAGCAACGTGCATGATGTAGATCCGACCGATCAACTGCCCCAAAGCCTCCACCGTGTCGTCGGGCAAAAAAGAAAGCTTGGCCTTTATCCTTGTTTTTGCGGCTTGCGTTGCATATTCCAGCTTGGCGATGCTGTCCTGCCGGGCTAAATCGGGTTTTCCCGGAATAGCTAAAATCTTCGTGGTATGAATGTCGAGTCGGCGTCCGTCCCAAGTCATTTTCCGATAGGGAAAAGGGTAGGAACTGAGCGACCCTGTCTCGATGTCGTAGATCCGGTTGCCTTCGGGCGAATCAAACTGCGTGATGTCGTTTGCGTGGAAATGGCCGGTGAATACCGCCTTCATCCCGTTGTTGGCAAACACGGTGGCCAAGCGTTTCCAGTCGTCCACCAAGTAGTCGGCAAAAAAAAGATTCTGATACATGAAATGTTCCACCAATCCGTGGTGCATCATTCCCCACACGGTGATCCCCTTTTTGCGGGCTTCCGCCAATAGATCGACCACCCATTTTTCGGTGGACGGAAGCACCCTTCCCGAAGAGATAGTTCCCAAGGAATATTCCTTGTACCGGTTGGAATCGATGGCGATC
>MKRS01000660.1 GCA_001897035.1 Bacteroidales bacterium 45-6 | reverse complement strand
CGGCTTGCGTGTAGTCGAACTCACGCTTCCGTTTAATTTGAGGAAGAAGATGCGTCGCCCGTTCTATTGGCCCCGCCACCAGCAGCGGGAAAAAACAGACGAAGACGGAATAGTCAATGAAATTTCTTTCGGCTTTTATGCGGCCTTTAAATATATCGATCACATAAGACAGGCCATGGAACGTGTAGAACGAAATGCCCACAGGTAGGATAACTTTTAAAGTCCATGGATGAACGTTCAATCCGATATGTTGCAGTGTGTCCGAAAAGGATTCGGCGAAAAAGTTGTAATACTTAAAAATGCCAAGAAAACCAAGATTGACAGATATGCTCAGCCAAAACCAAAACCTCTTCGATTGCAGGTGCTTAGCCTCTGATATTTTAATCCCAGTGGTGTAATCTAATAATGTAGAGAAAATTAATAGGAAGAGAAACCTCCAGTCCCAACAAGCGTAGAAGAAATAACTTGCAATGAGCAGCAGGATGTTTTGAAGCTTCAAGTCTTTTTTGGTAGCAAACCAATAAAGTAAAAATACAACAGGTAGGAATATGGCAAAGTGGAGTGAGTTGAAAAGCATTGATTGTCTTTTTGTCTTTCTTTAATCTTTCATTTGCGGGTTTGATACCACGTTTCGTCCCGTAAGTTCATTGTTGTGCAGTTGATGTGTCGAGTTGTTGAGTTCCCTCAATCGGGCAAACATGACCTAAATATTCGGAGAGAAAAATTCAACTTTTCCACATTTGGGGCAAAGATACAAGTCGAACGATTCCCGGTTGACAAATGCCTCAAGGAGATTCCCGAGTATGCCGAATCTTGTTCCTTCGTGGAACTTGAAGTTTCCTGCAAAAACGAGGGGAACGTTGCATCGTAAACAATCGATGTCCTTCTTCTTTTCCGATGGCTCTTCAAATTCCACCACTTTGTTTTCCGTCAGGCTATAGTTGCAGTTCCAGCATATTTCGAAATTTTCCTCTATTTCTGCATGGCAATTCGGACAATTTTTCATTCTATTCGTCTTTTCGTTTGTTATTATTTTTTTCTTAAAAGCTCACAACCTAAGTAGTAACACCAAACCTCTGTGGGTTGCATTCTCCGCACAGAGGTTCGAAACTCAATATCCTGAAGGCAAAAGGTGAGTGACGCTGCTACCTTACCACTTCCACCCAATATCCGGAGGTATAAGCCCGTATCGTGTTGTCGTACATCGCTTCGCATTGCATCGAGGGCAAGAAATATTTGCCCAGGTAGGCCGCTTGGAGCAGCACCCGGAATTTCTTCGATTTCCCTTTTTCGAGGTCGAAATACATATACACCCGGTCGTCTCGGATGTCCAAGTAGCGAGGTTGATCGGTAGCCATACGGGCGCTTTTCACCAGATCCATACGGCTGTTGATGATTTCCCATCCCGAGGGGAAGAGCAATGACAATGCCAAATCGGAGTAGTTGAGCCGCACGCCGGGATGCGTCACCACAATGTCGGCGTAGAATTGTGTGCCTTGCTTCACGGCGAGCGGATGCACAGCCTTGCCCTTCAAGTCGAAGTAGTTCACTTTCATCGAAATATTTTCCGATACAGCATTTTGCCGAGCCATCTGCGGAACGCCGCTCATTACGGTGCGGACGTACAGGGTCTGCTTCGATTTGTTACTGATGCTTATCGTCTTCTGGCCACCGCTCACATTCAGTTTTGAAAGATGAACAGCCTTGGTTGTGTTGATGCTATTTGTCTTTCCGTCTTCTTTCAGTGTGAAGGCGAGTTTTCCTCCGCTGCCCGAAGCGCCGATGTATTTGGACACGGCCAGCAACATGTAGGCCGTTGTTTGCGTGCTGAGCCAGTCGTTGGTGCCTAATGCCTGGGCGATGTCAGCAATCACGGGTTTGGCCTTGGCTTGTTCTTTCAACAACGATAAGGTTTCGAGAACCATGGCCTCGTCGCGGAATGCGCTCCCGTAGGTGTCCCAATAATTTTCTTTTGGAGTTGCTTTCACATTTAGTTGGCTCACAATTTGCGCACCGATGTCGGGTTTGCCGGCAGTGGCATAAGCCGCGGCCAATCTCCAAAGGGCTGCTTGGTCTATCTCAGGCGTTTCACGCATCAGGTTCATGGCGCTCAAAACTGGGCGTTTGGCCAAGGCCAAGGTGTAGAGGCGGTAGGCCTGGTCGAGATCCGAACCGTAGTTCTTGCGAGTGGGTTTCCAATTGTTGGCTTCACGGGTTTGGTAGGAAATCCAGGGCTCGAGCAAGCCCACGGGCAATTCGTAGCCCAAGTTTCTGGCTTCGAGCATGAAGTGACCTGCATAGTTGGTTCCCCATTCGCTCACGCCGGAAGCATCGTTGGGCCAATAGCTGAAACCGCCGTTGGTCAACTGGTAGGATTTCAATTTGCTCAGGCAGGCTTTCACGTTGTTTTCTATTTCGGACTTCCGCTCGGCAGAAAGCTCCGTCACGTTTTGCAAGAACAACTGCGGGAAAGCGGCCGACGTGATCTGTTCGATACATCCGTGAGGATATTGTATCAGGTATTGGAGACGTTTTTCCAAATTGATGGGATAGAGGTACGAAACCTCCAGGCTACCGGAGTTTGTCCCCGCAATACCAAAAGGTTTGACGGGGATATTCAACGATTGATTTGGTCCGATTCGCACCATGCTGGTGTATGTAGCAGGTGGATTCGGCATCCGGATTTGCAGGTTGGTCTCGGAGGAGGTCTTCTCATTACCCGAGACCGCTGTCACCACAATTTTGCCCAGAGCAATCTTGTTGGCTACTTTTAGTTTGAATTCCACCAACTTATCGCCTTGCTTGTCAAAGCTGATGTTGCGCGTGTTACCGTCCAGAACTGCAAAACTGTTGTCGGTGGCAATTTTCACACTCACGTTTTTCACTTTGGGCGACAAGGCAAACACCGTGACGGGAACCTTGATTTCCTCTGTCGGGCTTACCACACGTGGCACAGTAGGTAGTATCATCAGCGATTGCTTCACGGGAACGGCTTTGTCGGCAATCCCGTAAGCTCCGTCTTGCCCGGCCACTACCATCACTTTCACCGAACCTACGTAGTTTGGCATCACGAAGTTGTGTGTCTTTTTCTCCTTTGCTCCTATGTAGAACGGTCCTTGGAACAGTACAACAGGCTTGAAGCGGTTGTTGTTTTCTTTTCCCTTTTTGTCAAAATATTGGTCGCCGCCAATCGCATAAAGCCCGGCCAACTTGCCGGAGAATGCTCCAGCCACATATTTATACAAATCCCAGGTGCGAACACCGAGGGCTTCACGGGCATAGAAATAGTCCCAAGGATTGGGCGTTCGGAAACGGGTAAGGTCGAGCAGCCCTTCGTCCACAATGGCGATGGTGTAGGTCATCGGTTTTCCGCTTTTCTCGCTCACATTCACGCTGAACTTGCTGGCAGGTTTTAGCTCGGCAGGCATCGTTATCACTGGATTGAGGTGTGTCTCTTTGTTTTCCACCGAAATCCCCTGCACGCCATACATACGGATGGGGAAATCATTTTTGGAATGGTTGTGCGGCTGAATATAGGAGACATGGATGAAGGCATTGGGAGCCATTTCCGGTGTGGCTTCGAACGTGAATCGAGGGTTGGAACTTGTGGGTTCAAACCAAAATTCCTTCAGCACGCGACTGCCCGTTTCGATGCTCACTAAGGCCTTGCCTTTGTGGGTGACCGGCAGTTCCACCGACACCTTTTCGCCTACGGTGTAACTTTTTTTATCGGCTTGGAACATCAGCATTTCGGCACCGCCGGGATTGTCGCTACCCGCATTGCTCCACCAACCCTTGTAGGTGGTGTAGAAAATTGCGCCTGTGCTGTGGCCGCTGTTGAGGTCGGTGATGCGGATGATTTTGCGTCCCCAATCTTCCGTTCCGAGGTTCATTTGATAGAGCGCACGCCCGTTGCGGGTGTCCACATAATCGGTTTTTAGCAAATGGGTGTTCTGGTTCGAGATGAAGCTGGCCAGGTCGCTTTCTTCGGTCTGTTCCCACCACCACCGCCAATAGACGTTGAATATCTCGATCTTGAGGCGGCTATCTGCTGGCTTGCCAGCCTCGTTCACTACAGCCAGTGGTATGAGGTTGTTTTCGTTGGAATAAAGGGCGTTGTTCCATCCTTTCCCAGCGGGCATTTTCACCCCCACATACGTTTTGTAGGGCGAATAGTTGACCACCTGTCGGTCGATGCTGAAATCGCCGCCTCCTTCAAAGGCCGTGGTTTTCATCTGTACGGCCACCAATCCGGGTGCATCTCCCTGAAAATCAAATTTAACAGGAATGGATGCGGCTCCGTTGGTATCCGTCTTTCCATTGAATACCAAGATGTCTTGTGCCGTAACCTTTTTGGCAGGATCGTCAAACACATATCCCGTGAAAGCCGGAAATTCAGTTTTGGCCGGTCCCACGGAAGCTTCAATCTTGACGGTGGAATTCCCGGCAGGACTTCCGTGCAGCCAATTCACCTGCAGTTTTCCGGTTTCAGGAGTCCCTTTTTTCAATATTCCCGAGGAGAAACTGAGGTTTATCTTCATCCGATTCGGCTTCACCGTTTCCACACGGAGATTTTTGGCGAAGGTGCTTCCGCCCACCTGCACTTTTGCCGTCCAGTTGCCGGTTGGTGCCGAAGGTTGGGTTTTCAAAATGAAATTATAAAACCCGTTGAGGTTGGACGTTTTCACCACCCGTTGAGACAATAAGCCAGACGGATTATACAGTTCCAACACCACAGGATGGTTTGCCGGAAGCGATTTGTTCTTGTCTTCCAAGATGAATGTCAGGTACATCGGATCGCCCGGCCGCCAAACGCCCCTTTCGCCGTACAGGAAGCCTTTGAGCCCTTTTTTTATTTCGTCGCCGTTCACGTCAAACATACTCAGCGACAGAGAAGAGGCATCGTCTAAGCGGAGGTAGCCCCGTTGCTGGTCTTTTTTGGCAATCAGCACGAATGGTTTCTCGGCGAGTTTCACTTGGCACAATCCATCGGAATTTGTTTTAGCTGTGCCGATGGGCTGATTCTGTAAGTTTCTGAACTCAATTTCAATGCCCGAAAGCGGATCGGTGTTGCGCAGGTCGCTCACCGCAATGAAGTATTCGTTGTTGCTCCCGGCCTTGGCTATGATTCCGAAATCGGAAGCCAGTACATTGCGTGCAGCGAAACGCTCGCGGCCCATGTAATAGGAGGGTTTGCAGGGGTCGTCTTTCTCCTCGTAGTTGTAGTTGTTGTAATCGGAATCATCGTCCCCGTAATAGTCCCAATAGGATTCGGACGGAGGCTCATTGTAGCTCTCGTTCATGTCTTTGGGAGCTTCATAGTCTTCAGATTTGGAGTTGCTGTCCGAACAGGGATAGAGCGAATGCTTTTTCTTGAAACTTATTTCCACCCGGTAAATGGCTCCTGGCTCTGTTTTGATTAATTTGGACAAGTCGAGCGAAAAGTTGTTCCATTGGCTGTAATCGATCGCTTCGTCCGAAGTGAGTTGCACTTCCTGGTTATAGACAACACGCCCGACGCGCTTCAGCTCGTTCTTCTCGTTCAATTGGTTCACCTGAAGGAACTGCACGATGTTGTTTTCAAAAATCTTGATGATTTTCACATCCACCGCGGACAAGCTAACAGCCCGGAAGGGAAACAAAATCCCGTTCGAATTAGGGACGATCACCCCGTCACCGATCAGTTCCACTTGCGGTTTAAGGTTGATGAATTTCACGTTGAAACGGTAATCCTGACCCAATGTCTTTTCCGC